>CAZFRT010000044.1:0-11175 GCA_964521455.1 uncultured Azospirillum sp. | reverse complement strand
GACAAGCTTTTATCTCCTCTTTCCGACCAAGGGTTCAAGCCGACCACACCGAGTGCCACATTTTCACCGCCACCGCCAAGCATACTGTATCCGGCAACAGAGATAAAATATTTTATCCCTTCTATTTTCAAGGCTCTTTCGGTAATATCCGCCAAAACTTCTTCCGTGCGATTAATGCTTGCCGTATCAGAGAGTTGGATATTGGCAAAAATAATTCCCTGATCCTCCTCCGGCAAAAAAGAAGTCGGGGTTATTTTGAAGCCAAGAGCCACCAAGGCGATTGTTCCGAGTGTTACCAGTGTCGTCGTTTTCAAATTCGCTGAAAAAAACTCGACCACAACCAAATATTTTTCTTTAAAATAATCAATCGTATCATCAAACCACTTAAAAAATCCGTGCGGTTTTTCCTCCTTATCTTCCTTTAGGAATATTGCACAAAGCGAAGGACTCAACGTCAAAGCATTTAAGGATGAGAAGACCACGGCGGTTGCAATGGTTACCGCAAATTGCTGATAAATCTTACCGGTGATGCCGGCCATTAATCCGACCGGAACAAAAATAGATAACAAAACAAAGGTCGTTGCCACAATCGCTCCGGCAATTTCTTTCATGGCTTTTATTGAGGCAGATTTTGAGTCCATCTTCTCATAAACCATCAGATATTGGACGCGTTCCACTACAATAATCGCATCATCCACCACCAAGCCAATTGCCAAAATCATGGCAAAAAGGGTTAGAATATTAATATCAAACCCCAAAACATAAATCACGGCAAACGTGGCAATTAGAGATACCGGAATGGTTATCAACGGGATGAGCGTTGTTCTCATTTTTTGTAAAAAAACATAAGTTACCAAAACCACCAGAATAAACGTAATAACTAAAGTTTCGATAATACTGGCAATGGATGCTCGCACATAATCCGTCGAATTATAGCCGATGGAAAAATCAACGTCTTCCGGAAAAGTTTGCTTCAAATTCTCAATTTCTTTCTGAATATTTTCCATAATATTCAATGAGTTGGAACTTGGCGTCTGACTCAGTCCGATTACCACCGCCGGAGCATTGTCATAATGAGCCTTCAAACTGTAGCTGTTTGCCCCCAATTCAATTTTGGCAATATCCTTCATTCGGACAATTCCTCCGTTCGGAGAAGTCGCTATGACAATATTTTCAAAATCTTCGACTGTGTTTAACAACCCCTTAGCCGTCAAAGATAAAACCATTAAGGTATCCTTACTACTCGGGGCGGAACCGACAGTTCCGAGTGAGGCCTGAATATTTTGTTCTTCTATTGCTTTGGCAACATCGGTACTGTCTAATCCCAAAGCCGTCAGTTTTTCCGGATTAAGCCAAACACGCATACTGTATTGAGGACCATAAATCGACACATCCCCTACACCCTTAACCCTTGCCAACGGGTTTTGCAAATTGGTATAAGCATAGTTGCTTAAAAATAAATCATCATACGTTCCGTTCGGTGAACGAAGAACCAACATTGCCAAAAGGTTAGAAGACTGGGTTTCAACGTCCACTCCTTCCTGATTGACAATCGCCGGAAGTTGCGACATTACCTGTTGCAGACGGTTTTGAACTTTTACCTGTGCAATGTCCGGATCTGTCCCGATATCAAAGGTGATGGTCAAAGTATATTGACCGTTATCGTCCGAGGTGGAAGACATATACAGCATATTTTCCACACCGTTAATTTTATTTTCAATCGGGACGGCAACCGTATCCACCAAAACCTGAGCATTGGCTCCGGGGTAAGTGGTTGATACCACAATTTGCGGCGGAGTGATTTGCGGATACTGAGAAACCGGCAAAACCGCGATTGCCAACAATCCCAATAAAATCATTACAATGGAGATTACGCCGGCAAAACGCGGTTTATCAATAAAATATTCCGAAAACATTATTTTTTCTCCCCGCCGACAATCTTAATTCTGATTTTTTGCTCCGGTGACATTTTGCTGACCTTATCAATGACCAGATAATCTCCTTTTTGGAACGTATTTTTCAGCAGATAATCATTTTTAACCGGTGTTACGATATCCACCTTAACCTTTGTCAACCGAGAACCGTTAACAACATAAACGTAGTTTCCGTCTGTTTCTTTCGAGACAACACTCTGTTGTACCAAGACCCCGTTTTGATAAGTTTTATCCAACAAAACATCCACATAAGCATTAGCCACCAAGGTTTTATCTTCATTTTCAAAATCAGCATAAACGGCGATTGAGTTTGTTTTTCGATTAATTTCATTATCAACGTAACGATATTTTCCCGATTTGGCATAAATATTACCGTTAGCCAAACGCAAGCGGATTGTGTCTTGAGCAAATAATTCTCCTTGAGCCAGTTCATCCAAATAATCTTTATCCGTTATGGAAAAAACCACTCTTATCGGATTGTATTGAATGATTTTAAACAGACTCTGACCACCAGGAGAAACATAGTCCCCCTTTGTCAGAGAAACATCTCCGACTGTTCCGTTGACGGGAGCCTGGATTTCCGTATAGTCAAAATTTACCTTAGCGGATGCATAATTTGCTTTAGCTTGAGCAACTACGGCCTGAGCCGACAAATATGATGCTTTGGCACTGTCAACTTCTGTTTTGGACACGGCTTTAGCTCCGGCCTTTTTTATTCGGTCGTAATAGCTTTTGGCATTGGCAAAATTTGCTTCCGCTTGAAGAACGGATGCTTTAGCAGCCTCCAGACCGGCTTTATATTCATCCTGCCGAATTACAACCAATGTTTCTCCCTGAGACACATCTTGTCCGCCGTCCACCATTACTTTATCAATAAAACCGCTGATGTACGGCAGAACATTTACCTCATTAATCGGGGTAACATAGCCGATATAAGATTTTTGAATATTAACATTTTCTGCCTTAACAGGAATAACCCTCAGCGTGATTTCTTTATTTTCCGCTATTGTTTGAGGTTTGGCTTTTTGTGTTTCTTTTAATACATAATATCCGGTCAAGAATACTAAGATTATAATAACCGTCATAACCCGACCGGATGTCTTTTTTTCTTCCTGTTTCGGCATTTTTCCACCTTAAACCTTAAATTATTTTCTAAATCTAAGGTTTAAATAATGGACGATACCGTTAATTCAAGAGACTCAGAATACTTTTAAGAGATGCTTTAATTTCTGCCAAATCCGTATCCGCTCCGAGCCGATGGTTGGAATTTTTCAGTAATTTAACAACAACATTTTCACTTTTCAGGCATTTGGCGATATTGACAGCTTTGTTCGGATCAATGCTGGCGTCTTTTTGTCCCTGAAGCAAATGAACAGGACAAGTTATCGGAATCTCTTTACCGAGAAGGCTGTTACGAAGACCGGACTCAAACATTTTCTCGGTAAACACATAAGTAAAATCATTATTTACAAACAAAATCTTGCCTTTTTCCTGCATTTCGTTTTTTTGCTCTGCAGAAAAAACATATTTTTCCAAATCTATGGTAAAATCTGGAGCCGCAGCCAGTCCGATAATTCCTTTAACCCGTTCAGGACGTTCAATCGCCGACAAAAGACTCAGCCATCCGCCGAGAGAAGAACCTACCAACAACACATCTCCCGTTGTCAGCTCATCTATCACTTCCAGAACCTGAGCTTTCCACACATCTAAATCAGCCTGTTCGTAATTTTTGCTGTCGGAGCCATGCCCGATTAATTCGAAACGAACAAAATTTAAACCGTTTTCCTCGGCGAAAGCTTTTACAGCTTCAGGTTTTCTTCCCCACGGGTCGGAATAAAGCCCATGCAGATAAATTACGGTTAACTTGTTAGTTTTTGATGATTTTGCTTTGCTGATTTCTATTTTCGTTGTAAAGTCTGATTTAAATGTGTGTTTATCCGTCATCGGGTAATCTCCGTTAATTTTAATTATAAGGATTGTAGTAATAAAATGGAAAAAGGTAAAGATAAAATCCCTGTCGTGCTTCAAGTGCTTCCAGAACTGGAAATGGGCGGTGTAGAACGCGGAACCGTAGAAATTGCAACGGACTTAAAAAAACGCGACATTGTTAATTTTGTTGCTTCTCAGGGCGGGCGTCTTGTATATGATCTTGAAAAAGCAAAAATCAAACATTTTAGTCTGCCGCTAAAAACAAAGAATCCTTTCAAAATGTACAGCAATTCAAAAAAGCTGGAAAAAATCATTAAAGAAAACGGCATTAACATTGTTCATGCCCGTTCACGTGCTCCGGCATGGAGTGCTTATTGGGCGGCGAAAAGAGCCGGCGTCAAGTTCATGACGACTTTTCACGGTACTTACGGTCTCGGCCCTTGCGGTATAAAAAAACTTTACAACCGTATCATGACTTATGGTAATTTGGTTATTACCATCAGCGAACACATCAAAAAACATATTCTCTCAAACTACAAACTAGATAAGAACAAAATCAGGCTGATTCACCGTTGCGTAGACATTGAAAAATTTTCTCCGGAAGCCGTTACTCAGGAAAGAATGATTAAAACCATTAACGAATACAATATTCCGGAGGATAAACCGGTCATTCTCCTCGGCGGAAGAATTACCCGTTGGAAAGGACAGCACCTGCTGGTTGAAGCCCTCTCCCTCATGAAGAATCAAAATTATTATTGTATTATCGCCGGCGATGAGCAGGGACGTGAGGATTATGTTAAGGAACTTAAAGCCAAAGCTAAAAAATACGGCATTGAAAATAAAGTTTCCATTTTCGGAAAAGTGCTTGATATGCCGGCATTGATGATGGTTTCCAACGTGGTTCTTTCCACCGCCATTGAACCGGAAGCCTTCGGAAGAATATCCATTGAAGGCCAAGCTCTCGGAAAAATCGTCGTCGCCTCCAATATCGGAGGTTCGGTAGAAACCATTCGTGACGGCGAAACCGGAAAACTCTTTTACAGCAACAATGCTCAATCTTTGGCAGAAGCTATCGACTGGGCTTTGGATTTGCCGGCTCATGAAATTGAAAAAATTTCAAAAGCGGCAATAAAAAATGTAAGAGATAATTTTACAAAACAAATAATGTGTGATAAAACAGTCAGGGTTTATGAGGAAATCTTAAACCTTGAAGACAATAAATAATCTTAAATTAATAAAAAGGAAATTTTAAAATGGTTGCGATAAAATTACCTGATGGTAGTATTTTAGAGATGGAAAGCGGTGTCAACGGTTTTGACATTGCAAACAAAATAAGTTCTGGTTTAGCTAAGGCCGCTTTGGCCATTACCGTTAACGGCACAACACAGGATTTGAGCACTCCTATCACTACCGACGCAACCGTAACAATCATTACCGGTAAAGATAAGGAAGGTTTACACATCCTCCGCCACTCTTGCTCCCATGTTATGGCTCAGGCGGTTAAAGAATTGTGGAAAGACGTTCAGGTTACAATCGGTCCGGCTATCGAAAACGGATTTTATTATGATTTTGCACGCAGCGAACCGTTTACAACAGACGATTTTGAGAAAATCGAAGCAAAAATGCACGAAATCGTTAAACGTGATGAGAAAATCGAACGTATTGTCATGCCTCGTAACGAAGCCATCAAATACTTCAAAGATTTGGGCGAAAACTATAAAGCCGAAATTATTCAAGATTTGCCGGAAGATGAGGTCATTTCCCTATATCGCCAAGGCGATTTTACCGATTTATGTCGTGGTCCGCACGTTCCGTCTACCGGAAAAATCGGCGATGCTTTCAAGTTGATGAAAGTTGCCGGAGCTTATTGGAGAGGTGATTCCTCAAAAGAAATGCTGCAGCGTATTTATGCAACGGCATGGGCTTCCAAAAAGGATTTGGACGCTTATTTGACCATGATGGAAGAAGCCGCCAAACGCGACCACCGCAAACTAGGAAAAGAAATGGACTTGTTCCATTTTGAGCCTGAATTTGCTCCGGGTGCTGTTTTCTGGCACGATAAAGGTTACAAAGTTTATCGTCGTTTAATCGAATATATGCGTAATCGTCAAGACCATAACGGTTATGTTGAAATTGCAACACCGCGTATTATGGATCGTTGCTTGTGGGAAACATCCGGACACTGGGACAAATACGGTGCACATAACTATTCCGGTAAAACCGAAGATGAAAAACAATTCTGCGTTAAACCGATGAACTGTCCCGGCGGATTGTTGGTTTACAAACAAGGTATTAAATCTTACCGTGATTTACCATTGCGTATGGCTGAGTTTGGTATGGTTAATCGCTATGAAGCTTCAGGCTCCCTTATGGGATTGATGCGCGTTCGTGAGTTTACACAAGATGATGCTCACATCTTCTGCACACCGGAACAGATGGAAGAAGAGTGCATTACCACCCTCAAACTAATTTTGGATATCTATAAGGACTTTGGCTTTGAAGATGTTAAAATCCATCTTTCAACTCGTCCGGACAGCATTTATCGTATCGGTTCAGATGAGATTTGGGATATTTGCGAAAACGCTCTTGCCAATGCTTTACAAAGCCATGGCTATAAATATGAAATCAACGAAGGTGAAGGTGCTTTCTACGGTCCGAAACTCGAATTTATTTTGAGAGATGCTATCGGTCGTGAATGGCAGTGCGGTACAATTCAGGTTGATATGAACCTGCCACAACGTTTTGATATTTCATATATCGGCGAAGACGGCGAAAAACATCAACCTGTTATGTTGCACCGTGCTTTGTTCGGATCTATTGAACGCTTCTTGGGTATTCTGATTGAAAACCATGCCGGAAAACTTCCGTTATGGCTTTCTCCGGAACAAGTGGTTGTTGCCCCGATTGTCAACGAATTTGACGCTTATGCCGAAGAGGTAGCCAAGAAACTGAGAAAAGCCGGTTTATCTGCTAAGACTGACTTGCGAAACGAGAAAATCAACTATAAAGTCCGTGAACATTCTTTGGCTAAGATTCCTGTCATTGCCGTTGTCGGAGCCAAAGAACAACAAAATCAGACTGTTACTGTTCGTCGTTTGGGTTCCGATAAACAAGAAGTTATGAAGCTTGATGACTTTATTACCGCTTTGGTTAAGGAAGCTCAAATGCCACATAAAGATGAAGAATAAACTTTCTTCAACAGATAAAAAAACGGTGCTGTTTAAGCACCGTTTTTTTTGATAAACTCAAAGGTGGACGGAGAGCTGAGAATCATTCTATAGGAATGACATTTTAACCTTTAAGATTAAAGAAAATCTCTGGACATACGTTAAAATCTCCCCGACCATATACACAAACATATATACAAGGATATTTTTACATCGGCCTTTATTAAAAAGCTTTGTAACTTCAATGAATATCACACTGCTATAGAAAGAGTTTCTCAGGACTCTTGTAATTCTTCAATATAACATAGACTATTTTAGATAATTTGCAAATTGATTTATCTTAGCGTGGGATATTACGAACCGGCATAGATGTCAGATTATCATCAATATACTTTCGTACATTGTCTCCGAAAGTCTTTTTGATATAAATAGTCAGTTCTGACGGATGTTCCTCATATTTTTCAGCTTCGGACTGAGCTTGCAAAAATTCTTCAATTTTCAGATTTTTTTCCAAGACATCGCGTTTTTCTGCCGCTTTTGCGGCTCCTTTTACCGCCGCAATATTGAACAAAATATGAGCACGAAACAGGTCTTTATTATAAATCACACCCAAAGCCAGAATGTCGCCCAGTGTAACCATTGCGTCAACATTTCCCTGTTCTATCGCTTTATACAAATATTTAACGGCATTGCCGTAGTTTTTGGTAATACCTTCACCATTGAGATACATTATCGCCAAAACATATTGGGCATCATCATAACCGGCATTGGCTGCCTCCCGCATCATTGCAACCGCCTTTTTCAAATCTTTTTTAATCATAAAACCTTTGTAATAAGCGTAGCCCTGCATAAACTTTGCGGTCGGATTACCCGCTTCGGCAGCTTTTTTGAACAAGTTGATTGCTTCTTGAGAATTTCTCAGCACTCCGTTTCCGCTGATATAGATAAACGCAAGATTAACCGTTGCCTCCACATTACCCAACTTGGAAGCTTTTTCGAACAACATTGCGGCTTTTAACACATCTTTGGGTGTTCCTATCCCACTGAAATAAAGGCTTCCCAGATTGTTAACCGCAATATTATCATTTTGTGCCGCCGCCAAAGAATAATAATCAAAAGCTTTTTTATAATCAACATCAACACCGTTTTCGCCGTATAAATACATATATCCCAGTGTTAATTGAGCATCAACATCTCCTTCATCCGCCTGCCGAGTTATCCTTTGCAAAAACGTTTCAGTTTTTTCATTCGGACGAATATATTCCTCCGGTTTCTTTTTATTTTTACTGAAAGAAAAGTTCATGAAGGAGAAAATTCCTTTACTCTCTTTTTCTTCTTGAACTTCGGAAGTTTTGTTTTCTGCCATAGCATCACTCAGAGAAAGAACAGCTTTTTCCTTCTTGCTTTTGTCTTGTCCGATATCCAACTGTGCCGAAGCGATACCGCTTATTAACAGAAAAGCCAATAATGCCAAGCTGAACTGTTTCATTTTTCCCCCGAGAATAAGTTAACGACTCACTTTGCGGCGTCTGAGACAAAAAGCCTGAAACTCTGCTACCTCCAACTCGGTTTGATTATCAATTTCCGAATCTTCTCGTTCTTTTTCAGCCTTTTCATAATCTTCCCAGTAACCTTTTTTACTGTAATTATCTTTATAAATGTTTTTATTGCCAATATCCATATATTTTTTGGCTTTGCCGTAATTATCCCAATTTTCCTGTTCCATTCCGCTCCGCATTAACGTTCCGTGAACTTCATAACGGTATTTGGAAGCTATTCCCTTATACTCACGATCGGCTATCGGGGCTTTACCATTCGTCCGAGGATAATTTTTGTTCACATTGGCAGCATAACGACGGGCGATATCGGTAATTTCGTCCAAATCAATATTATTCCGTTTGGAAATATCTTGATTTAATTCGTTTTCCTTTGAAAACTCCTTATCAACGTCAAACACCTTAAACGGGCGAACCATGTATTCCTTCTGAATAATATTGCGACAGACTTTATAAGTTCCATCCGGTAAATCAGGCGGAATACGTAAAGCTTTATATCCGTTCTCAATCCAACGGATCTTATTTAATACGCTTATGTTATATTCATGAATGGCTTCTTTATTTATTTTTTGAATACTCATTTTTAAAATTTTGATTCTTGCTTCCCGCTGACGAATTTCATCAATGGAAAGCTTATGGCGTTCTTTTTTGAAGCGTTCTTCCAGCTTACGCTGTTCTTCATAAATTTTGTGGGTTTTCAAATCTGCCAGATAAAGGCTGTGTATTTTTATTTGAGCCTCGGCATTAAAAGAAAAACCACTTTCTCCCAGCAAATGCAAAAACATTTTAACATCAAAATAACTCTTTTTATTTTTTAAATATTCCTCAATATTCGCCATATCATTTTCTTTAAATAAACTGCGAGTTTCATTAGGATTAATATTCATATATTCGTTTTTGGTAAAGAGTTTTACAATATGTTCCACTCCGGAATAATATTTGCTGGTAATCGTAAAACGCAGAACATCATTCAATCGTTTGTAAGGTTCCGGTATTGCCCGTAATTCTTCATTATAACGGTCGACATCACCATGTTGGTCATAGCTGTTTTCCGTCTGACGAAGAGCCTCTGTATATTCTTTACGATAATCTTCCAATTTTTCAATTGCCCGAGCAGGCTTTTTCATTACCGGTAAAACAATGTAAATCGGATTATTTTCTTTATCCCGATATTCTAAACGCATACAGGTAAACGGTGTAATATCTTTAAAATCATAAGCCGTTTCAACCTCTTTTCGTTTTTTCTTTTTTGTTTTTTTATCGTAATAGGTTTTGACATGGGTTTCCGTTTCTCCGGTTTCCGGATCCATGCAAACAATTTTTTCCGGAATTTGAAAAATGCTATATAAAGCCTGATAAACTTTACGATATGCTTCCATGCCGCTTTTATAATAGCTCTCCAGATAAGCTTTTTCCTCACCGGTAATACGCTGTTCCGCATACGCTTGAGCAATTACCTGCATATTTTGGGCATCTATGTCATTTTGAATTTTATCTATTTCTTCTCCGGACAAATCTCTAATATCTTTTGCCGTAAGTTTATTTTTTCCGTTTATCATTCTTATATTCCATTTATTCTTTTTTATAATAGTATGCCATTTTAGATAATTTTTACAACAAAAAAAAGAGCGGAAAAGCCGCTCTTTTTCCTTTTTTTCTAAAGATTAGAACAGCCTCAATACGGACTGGGCAGCCTGAGAAGCCAAACTCAAAGAGTTAATAGCCAACTGCTGTCTGGTCTGTAAAGCCAACATGTTTGCACTTTCTTCGTTCATATCGGCTAAGGTCAATTTGTCTGCACCTTCTGTCAATACGTTAATCAAGTTTTCCGTAAAGTCTTCACGGTTTTGAACAACTGAGTAGTTGTTACCGAACTCGGAAGCTATTGTACGCAATTTAGAAATTGCTGCCTCAACTTCTGAGATTGAGGTATCAATAGCCGTGTTATCAGCATTAGCCCAACCGGAAGCAACTTTCAGCCCCAAACCTTCTGAGCTGGCATCAACACCTTTGATGTCGATTTTGGAAGAACGATCTTCATTGAAGATGACGGTCAAGTCGTTATTTTGCAACAGGTTTACGCCCTTATAACTTGAGTCCTTGGCCAATTGATCAATTTGTTCCAAAATAGCGTTGAATTGATCCATATAATTGATACGGGCATTACTTCCCTGCTCTCCGGAGAAATTTACACCGGCAACTGTTGCAGCAATGGAAACGCTGTCTCCTTCCGTATCGACAGATAAAGTATAACCTGCCTCATCATCTCCGGTTACAGTGATTTTATCTGCACCAAAAGCATCATCCAAGCCTTTGTTCATGTTAGTAACAAAATCACCGGAAGCTGTTGAAGCGGCAAGGGTTACCTCTTTTGTTTCCCCGTTAAAAGTAACATTAAATTTAATTGCCTCTGTTGTTTTAACTCTGGTGCCGGAACCTTTAATGGCTTCTGTTTTGGTAGATTCATCACGAGCAGAGTTGGCAATAGCTTTAGCCTGCTGAGCAAATGCCGTAATTGCTTCAATACCTTCGTTAGCGGCTTTAATGGTCTGAATACCCTGACCCATGCTGTCCAACAAAGAGCTCAAG
>CAZFRT010000043.1:0-11227 GCA_964521455.1 uncultured Azospirillum sp. | reverse complement strand
GATAATCCTCCTGTTCCTTTTTCTTATTTAACCAAAGAGATAACAAATCCGCAAATTAAATGCTATATTACGCATACCAACGAACAAACACATAAAATTATTAGGGACAATTTTTCTAAATGTGCTTTGTTTTCCGGATTGATAACAGGTGTCGGACCGAGATATTGTCCGAGTATTGAAGATAAACTGGTCAAATTTGCCGACCGAACCAGCCATCAGATTTTTCTGGAACCGGAAGGGTTGAATACGGATGTTGTTTATCCGAACGGAATATCAACCTCCCTGCCCGCAGATGTGCAACATGAATTTATTCATACCATGAAGGGGCTGGAAAATGTAGAAATTCTCCGCCCTGCTTATGCAATAGAATACGACTATGTTGATCCTCAGGAATTGAATAATCGTCTTGAAGTTAAAAAAATTTCCGGATTGTTTTTGGCCGGACAAATTAACGGGACTACAGGATACGAAGAAGCGGCGGCACAAGGACTTCTTGCCGGAGTAAACGCAGCATTAAAAGCCTTGGGTTCTGAAAAAGAATTTGTGATTGACCGCAGCCTCGGTTATTTAGGTGTTATGGTTGATGATTTAATAACCAAAGGTGTTGATGAACCGTATCGCATGTTTACTTCCCGTTCTGAATATCGCTTACTTCTTCGGGCGGATAATGCCGATGCAAGGTTAACGCAATTAGGATATGACATCGGTTGTGTCAGTGAAGAAAGATACAGTGTATTTAAAGAAAAATATGCCAAAATTAATCATTATAGAGAATTATGCGAAAGTTTGAAAATAACACCGAATGAATTGGATGTTTTTGGCATAAAGACCAAAAAAGACGGATTAAAACGTTCTGCTTTTAATGTCATGTCTTATGATAACGTTTCACGTGAAACAATTAACACAATTTGGCCGGATTTGAAAGAAATTCCGGATGATGTTTTTGAAGAGATTGAGATCGAAGCAAAATATTCCGGTTATCTGAAACGTCAGCTTGCTGATATAGAGGTTTTCAAAAAAGATGAGAAGCTCAAAATTCGCGAAGATGTTGACTATAGCAAAATTGGCGGCTTGTCTCGTGAAATGGTGGCTAAATTAACAAAAGTAAAACCGGCAACAATCGGAGAGGCTTCTCGTATTCCGGGAGTAACGCCGGCCGCGATAACAGCAATTTTAGGTTATGTAAAAAGGTGAATTATGAAAATACCATCTATGACAGAAGCATTAAATTTATTTGATGAGGGATTAAAGATGTTAAGTATTAATCATCCTAAATTTCCGCCTTCAATAATTAATACTTATAGAGTTCACGGAACTTTAGTTGCCTTTTGTGCAGAGATTATCGCTTCGAAGATTCCGGAGTTGGACGGACGATCTGCATATATTTTAGGTTTGCTTCATGATTATGGAAAGTTTATAATTGCTGAAGAAAAAGGAGATGCTTTTCATGGTATTAGTGGGTATGAAGCATTTTTAGAAAAAGGATATGATGATCTTGCTCGAATTTGTTTAACGCATAGTTTTCCCAATAAAAAATTTAAAATACGCGATTATTCTTCCTATCCGGTAAAAGAGCTCTGCAAAGCCAGACGTTTGCTTCGTAAAATTGAATATAATGATTATGACAGATTGATACAACTGTCCGATATGTTTGTTGCCGGATTGGGGTTGGTAAATCTTAAAGACAGAATGAACTTCATCCGTGATAAATATCGTATTTCAACACTGATTATTAAACGAAAATATAGAGACGCGTTAATATTGAAACATTATTTTGATGAAAAATGCGGCTGTGATATTTACAAACTCTTAGGAGTTGATGAATGAAACCGTTTCCGAATAAACAAACGGCTCAACAACTTTTTGAAAAAGTTATTGTTTTAAGAAATTCCAGTAATTGCCCTTTTGTAGATAATCAGGAATATACATTTAGAAAACATTGTTTTGGCGTAGCTTTTGCCGCTGAAAAAATTGCCGAAGCAGTTGGTTTGGATAAAACCAAAGCCTATGTCTTTGGTTTGTTACATGATGCCGGCCGCATTCTTGATGAAAAAACAAACGCTGTTTTTCATGCTTATACGGGATATAAGTTTCTTAACGAATTAGGGTATCCGGAGATTGCTCGTATCTCCCTCACCCATTCTTTTTATGACAAAAACATTGATGAAAGTTTATATATGAAAATTCCGGATATTCAGGAATGCAAAAAATTGCTTTCAAATATGAAATATGATGACTATGACCACTTAATCCAATTATGCGATCAAATGAATAATCTCGGCGAATTTTGTACCATAGAAGAACGTTTTGCAGATGTCTCCAGAAGGTATGCTCGTCCAGCCGAAAAGCTTATACCTTATATTAAAATTGTTAACAACATAAAAGCAGATTTTGACATAAGAGCCGGACAGAATGTTTATAAGTTATTGGGAATAAGATAATGTCTGTTGGATACCCTCACCTTTCCGAAGCCTTAAAAATCTGGGAGGAAGGCATTGCCTTTCGCCTTTCACAGGGAGCCTTTTCCAAAGAGGAAGAATACCGGTTTCACACTAAAAAAGTGGCGGAAATCGCATCTTTAATTGCTTCAAAATGCGGAATGAATACGGAAAAAGCTTATGTTTTTGGACTCTTACATGACTACGGAAAGCATATTGATGAAAGAAAAACCGGCGTTTTTCATGGACTGGAAGGTTATCGGGAAATGTTGAAAAAAGACTATCCGGAAATGGCTGTAATATGTCTTAGCCACTGTTTTCCCAAAAAAGATTTTGATCTTGATAATTATCCCGCTTACAACAGAAAGGATTTGGAAATAAGCAAACAAATATTATCTTTAAATGATTACGATGATTATGATCGCCTTATTCAGTTAAGTGATATGTTTCCGGAAGGAATGAATATTGTTACTATCGAAAACAGATTACAAGGTATAAAAAAGAGATATTGCTTATCAGAAAAGAAGTTGAAAGATATTTCCGAAAATGCCTTATTTTTGAAACAATATTTTTCTGATTTATGCGGCTGTGATATTTATACCTTGATAGGTTTGAATTGCAGCTAATGAAATTTTAAAAAATTATATCTATGATTATAAAAAAATATATTGAGGAATAAAATGATTCAAAAATTTTCATATCATACACATACAAATTTTTCCGATGGAAGAAACAGTTTGGAAGAAATGTTGGAACAGGCTGTTAATTTGGGTTTTGAAGAAATAGGTATTTCGGATCATTTTATCGTACATAAAGATTTTGCCGAAAGTCCGTCAAAGAATTTGCTGCAGAATTATCATGCTCCGCATATTTATCAAACCGACTTTGAGAATGCGGTAAAAAATTTCAAAAAGCATTATGAACATATTCGTTCTGTTGCCAAAAACTATCCGCTGAAAGTTTATGTAGGGGCGGAAATTGACTATTTTGATTATGACGGTTGGAAAGAGGGATTTGAGTATTTCAAAACGGAATGTCGTCCGGACTATTGCTTGAGCGGAAACCACTTTTTATTTTTGCCGGATGGAAAGATTATTGATCCGAGAGATCTATCTTTGGCAGGAGATATTGAAGAACAGAAAAAAGTTGTATCTAATCATTATAAGATGATATGCAAAGCCATCTCCAGCGGTTTGTTTAATTTTATAGCCCATATTGACTATATGCGTCGTGTTGAAAAAGGTTTGGAAGAAAATTTTAAGCAGGAAAAAATAATGGTTGCTGATTGTCTGGTTCAATATAATATTCCGACAGAATTAAGCACTAAAGGGCTGCGAAAAGAAAATCCGGATTATTATCCGGCAAAATGGTTGGCGGATTTATTAATTGAAAAAAATGTTCCGATAATTATCAGTGATGACGCTCATCAAATATCAGAACTGGGGAGTCGATTTGATGAAGCCGAATCTTATCTTCAATCTCATAATTACACTAACCGCTGGAAACTTTAACCTGTTATCTTTTGTTCTAACGGTGTATTTAAAAATGTTTTTTTTATAATTAGAGTCAATAAACAGTGTTTAAGTTGTTGATTTGAGATTCTTTTGTTTGGATGGTGTTTTTTTTGTAAAATATGTGTTTATAACTCCTGTTTTTATATTTTAAATTTTTTATAAAAAATATATAAATATTTTTATGAAAAATACAGTGGTGGAAAATAGTGTTTCACGTGAAACATTTGAGCTTTTGAAAGCTTACGAAACTTCTCTGCACGAGTGGCAGAAGAAATTTAATCTGGTAAGCAATTCTTCTTTGGAAGATGCTTGGAATCGTCATTTTTTAGATTCAATCCAGCTGTTTAAGTTTATTCCCAAAGAAGCCAAAAGTCTTTGTGACTTTGGCTCGGGAGCTGGTTTTCCGGGAATGGTTCTTGCTGTGATGGCAAAGGAAAAAACACCGTATTTAAAAGTAAGTTTGATTGAAAGTATTAAAAAGAAAACACTGTATTTAAAAGAGATCAATAAAATCACGGAAGCTAATGCTGAGATAATTAATGACAGAATAGAAAATATTTCTGCTCAGCCTTTTGATGTTATTACATCACGAGCAATGGCCTCTTTGAAAGATTTGTTAAATTACACAAAAAAGTTTTTTGGAAAGAAAACAGTTTGTATCTTTCCTAAAGGTAAAAGTTACGCTGAAGAAATTGCCGAGGCAAAAAAGTTTTGGAATTTTGACTGTGAAGTTGTTCCGAGCGAAACAAGCGGTGAGGGTGTAATTTTAATTATAACGAATTTATCTGCAATTAAAGGAGTTAAATAATGCCGAGAATAATCGCAATAGCCAACCGCAAAGGCGGGGTCGGAAAAACCACAACAACGGTCAATGTGGCAACAGCCATGGCTGCCGCCGGAAAAAAAGTTTTGGTTGTTGATTTAGACCCTCAGGGAAACGCTTCCACATCCATGGGAGTAGATAAACGCGGCCGCATGGCATCTTCTTATGAAGTTCTTCTCGGTGATAAAAGATTGGCGGAAGCCATTGTTTGGACAGAGATTCCAAACTTTTCTCTGGTTCCGTCTTCAGCTGACTTGGCCGGTGCTGAAGTTGAGTTGGTTGATATGGAAAACAGAGAATATGCTCTGAAAAATGCTTTGAAAAAAGATGCTGTTAATTATGATTATATTTTGATCGATTGCCCTCCTTCTCTGAGTTTGGTAACTATTAACGCTCTGGTTGCTGCCGATGCGGTTATTGTTCCGTTGCAATGTGAATTTTTAGCTTTGGAAGGGATAACCGACTTAATTCGTAATATTAATCAAATTAAAAGAAAGTTTAATCCAAAATTAGAATTGCAAGGTGTGGTTCTGACCATGTATGATCGCCGTAACAATTTAAGTCAAATGGTTGAAGATGATGTTCGGAATTTCTTCGGTAAAAAAGTGTATCAGACTGTCATTCCGAGAAATGTTCGTATTTCGGAAGCCCCATCACACGGCAAACCTGTTTTGATTTATGATTTTAAGTGTCCGGGATCTCAGGCCTATATCAGTTTAACCGGTGAAGTTTTGAAAAGAGAAAAGGAATTATTGGCATGTTAGATTTGGAAAAAGAATTGGCAGATATTGATATTGTCAAAGATAAAGAAGAAGTTTCTCATAATCCGAAACGTAAAAGCCTTGGTCGCGGATTGGGGGCGTTGTTGGGAGAAGATAGTATAGACCTGGATATGGAACTCAGTGATATAGATGCACATCCGGAAAAAAGCGGGGCTGACTATGTTGACATTAATCTCATTCAGCCAAGCAAATATCAGCCGCGTACGGAGTTTGACGAAGAAGCCTTAAATGCTTTGGTCGAATCTATTAAAGAAAAAGGTGTGTTGCAACCGCTTCTGGTCAGAAGACAGGGGGATAAATTTGAACTGATTGCCGGTGAACGTCGTTGGCGAGCTTCCAAACTTGCCGGTTTGGATAAAGTCCCTGTTATTGAAAAAGAATTAAGTGACAAAGAAGTTCTTGAAGTTGCCTTAGTTGAAAACTTGTTGCGTGAGAACCTGTCCGCTATTGAAGAAGCCGAAGGTTTTCAAAGACTGATTGACGAGTTTGCCCATACACAAGAGGCATTATCTCAAATTGTCGGTAAATCTCGCAGTCATATTGCCAATATGCTCAGATTGCTTAATCTTCCGGAAAGTGTTAAAACTCTGGTTAAAGAAGGTAAAATTTCCGCAGGCCATGCCAGATCTTTGGTCGGTCTGGAAAATGCCGAGGAAGTCGCTCAACAGATTATTGTCAAAGATTTGAGTGTTCGTCAGGTCGAAGAATTGGTTGCTAAACAAAAAGAAGGAAAAAAAGAACCGAAAGAAAAAATCGAGAAAGATGAAGACCTGGTCGATATTGAACGTGGTTTGGTTGAGAGTTTGGGGCTTCGTATTAAAATTAGTCCGAGCAAGCAAGGTGGCGGTAAAGTTGTTTTGCAATATGCTTCGGCGGCTGAGCTTGATATGATTGTTGACATTCTGGAACAAAAGCGTAAGAATGATAGTAGAAATTATCAGGAAAATTTAACACAAAACAACACTTCGTCATCTGACGGAGAAAAATTTACAATGAAAATAATAGATTAAGAGGAAAAAATGACTATTCTTGAAAAAATGTTGGAAAATTGTGCCAAAGCTGGCTACACAACCACAAAAAACGTTGAAAAAATTGCCAAAGCCAAAACAATGATGTTTGGTGATGCCGAATGGCAAAGATGTCCTTGCGACGGACAGAATCCGGAACGTTATTGTATTTCTGAATTGTGTCGTAGTGATATTGAGCGTGATGGTATTTGCCATTGTAACTGTTATACCAAAAAATAATAAATCTGGGGAGATTTGAGCTAAGGCAGAGCGGGGAACTCTGCCTTTTCTTTTTTTATGAAATTTTATGGAGAAATTCTGTCTTGGTAACTATATATTTACTTTAGAAAATTATTTTAAAAAAAGCTTGGAATATATCTGATGATATGTTCTAATAAATCACACAGACAACCAAACAGGAAAGACGAGCCATGCTTTTTCTTAAAAAATTTGTTTTAGGCTTTGCGGCCATAGCTTTAATTTTTATTGGCGGTTCCGGCACACAGAGCAGTAGTTTGCTTTTGCAAGGCGGCGGGTTTATCGGGCTGATAGTCGGATTGGTTGTTTTGTACATCTTTATGAAGATGGCTTGGCGAGCAATGGGTTGCCTGCCGTCTTTTTTAGTTTTTTCTGCTATCATAACGTTTATTTTGTATGCTATCGGAGCGTTTAATAACGGTATTGGTGGAATTGGGCAGACAATCAAAACTTTCTTA
The DNA here is from genome assembly GCA_964521455.1 of uncultured Azospirillum sp. Lineage (GTDB taxonomy): Bacteria > Pseudomonadota > Alphaproteobacteria > RF32 > CAG-239 > JAGAJR01. The sequence goes on along the minus strand of CAZFRT010000043.1, from coordinate 3,947 downwards.
GGACAACAGGCTTCCGCACAACAGCAGCAGGAAAGCACTGCATCACTTAATCTGATGGATGAAGACGATTATGCTTCCGCAATTGAGGATGAAACACCTTCCGAACAAATTTCTTTGGGTGAAAATATGCAGGCTCCGACCCAACAACAGGAACAAAGCGGTTTTCAAAAACTTTTGAGTTCTTTCGGTGGCGAAAGCGAAAGTTCCAATCAGGGGTTTGATCCTTCCAATTTTCCGGCTGTTTACGGACAAGTTCGGGTAATTAACGGTGATACTTTGCAGATTAACGGAAAATATATGAAGCTTTATGCTGTTGATGCTCCGGAAGCTAATCAAACTTGTGCTGACAGAAGCGGCCGTTCCTATGCTTGCGGAAGACAAGCCGCCGCATGGCTTAAAGGTTGGTTAGCAGATAATGTTGTTGAATGTCGGGTAATGCAACAGGATTCGAAAGGAAATATGCTGGGAGTTTGCTCTTTGGGACAGTATGATATCGGAGCCGCTTTAGTAAATGCCGGTTGGGCTGTTGCTTACCGTAAATACAGCGATGTTTATGTCCCTTATGAAGAACAGGCCAAACAGGATAACAGAGGTTTGTGGCAGGGACAATTCTATATGCCTTGGGATTGGAGAAAAGTTCAAGGCAGAAAGCCGAAAATCAAAATCATTAAACCAAAAGTAAAACGTAAAGGCATTTTGGACCTGTAATCCGGAGATAAAATGGAAAAAACTTATACGGTAATTTGTCCTGACGAGCAAAAAACCATGGATTTTGGTCGTCAATTGGCACAAATAGCTCAAATCGGCGATTGTTTTGCTTTGTTTGGAACATTGGGAATGGGAAAATCTGTTCTTGCCCGTTCTTTTGTACAATCATTAACCGGAGCAAAAGAAGTACCAAGCCCGACGTTTACGTTGGTTCAAAGTTATGAAGCTCCGGAGTTTGAAATTTACCATTTTGATTTGTATAGGATTAAATCTCCGGAAGAAATTTTTGAATTGGGAATGGAAGAAGCTTTGTATCAGGGAGTCAGTCTGATTGAGTGGCCGGAAAAAATGTCCGGTTATTTGCCCAAAGATATTTTCCATGTAAATATCACGCCCTTTGAAACCGGACGAAAAATAGAGATTACCACCATTTCTGAAGAAAAATATCAACGCCTTTTAAATTTGAAAGGCTGCTAATGCCCAATATTCATGCCGGATGTATCTCATATAAAAACAAAGGGATTCTGATTATAGGAGATTCCGGAACCGGAAAATCTGATTTAGCTTTGCGAATGATTATGGAGAAAGGGGCTAAACTTGTTTCTGATGACCGGACGAATATTGAAAACGTCAATGGCCGCCTGATAGCTTCAGTGCCTCAAAACCTGAGCGGTTTAATGGAGGTTAGAGGCGTAGGAATACTAAAATTTCCTTTTAAAGCATCATCTCCGATAGATTTGGTTGTTCAATTGGTTAAAACACCAGAGGAAATGGAAAGACTTCCCGAAAAAGAAACGAATATGCTGGAAAATGTTATTCTTCCGCAAATAAAATTGTATGCTTTTGAAACATCGGTGTTAAATAAGCTGATTTTGGCTTTGGGTGTAAGTTAGGTTGTTATTGATTTAAAGATTTCCATGCCGTAATATACAAACAAATAACTTAATTATCAGAGAGAAATCAATGACTAAAAATATTGTTGAAAATTTTCTAAGAAAACTCGGAAAACCTTTGGTTACCTTTATCCAAAGATTGGGTGAGCTGTCTTTGTTTATTGCAAAAGCGGTTTATAATTGTGTAACACCGCCTTTTTATCTTAAACTTCTTGGCCGTCAATTTTTGGACATCGGGTTTTATTCCCTTCCGGTTGTTGCTTTAACAACAATTTTTGCCGGTATGGTTATTGCTTTGCAAACATATTCAGGCTTTTCCAGCTATGGTGCGGAAAGTGCAATTGCTTCGGTGGTTCTCATTTCCGTAACTCGTGAGTTGGCTCCTGTATTTTGCGGCTTGATGGTTGCCGGACGTATTGGTGCGGCAATGGCAGCTGAAATCGGAACAATGAAAGTAACCGAACAAATTGACGCTTTGGTTACCTTGTCTACCAATCCGTTCAAATATTTGTTTACCCCGCGTCTTTTAGCCGGAATTTTTGTTTTACCGTTACTGGTTATGATTGGTGATATTATCGGTATTTTCGGCGGTTTTTTGGTTAGTGTATACCAGTTAGGCTTTAACCCGGCAAACTACATTACCAACACCATTAACGAGCTTCAGGCAATTGATATTAATATAGGTCTGACCAAAGGAGCTGTTTTTGGTTTTATTATTGCTTTGATGGGATGTTATAACGGTTATAAATCCCGTGGCGGTGCTCAGGGTGTGGGTGAGGCGACAACAAACGCTGTTGTTGCTTCTTCAATTCTGATTTTGATTTTTAATTATATCATCACCGGTATGTTCTTTACAAAATAATTTGGAGATACAAAATGAGCGAAAATAAAATTGAAATTAAAAATCTCCATAAGGCCTTTGGCAAAAAAGTCGTTTTGGATGGTATTGATTTGGAAATCAAAAAAGGTGAATCTTTGGTTGTTATCGGTGGTTCCGGAACCGGAAAGTCGGTTTTAATCAAATGTATTCAGGGAATTTTAGTTCCGGATTCCGGCTCCATAAAAGTTGATGGTCAGGAGATTGTCAATGCTGATGAAGAAATCCGCGAAGCCATGCACGGTAAAATGGGAATGCTGTTTCAAGGCGGAGCTTTGTTTGACAGCTTAACTGTTTGGGAAAATGTTGCTTTTGGACTGATTGAAAATAAAGGAATGCCAAAAAAAGAAGCAAAAATGGAAGCTGTTCGCTTGTTGCGTCAGGTTGGCTTAACCCCGGATGTTGCTGATTTATCTCCGAGCGAACTTTCCGGTGGTATGCAGAAACGTGTCAGTTTGGCACGAGCCATTGCCACTCGTCCGGAAATCATTTTCTTTGATGAACCGACAACCGGGTTGGATCCGATTATGTCAGACGTGATTAATGATTTGATTATTGAATCTGCCAAAGGGTTGGGGGCGACAGCTCTTACCATTACGCACGATATGGCGTCCGCTCGTAAAATTGCGGATAAAATCGCCATGTTGTATAAGGGAAAAATCATCTGGCAGGGTACGGTTAAGGAAATGGATAATACCGACAACCCTTATGTCAGACAATTTATCAACGGATGTTCTCAGGGACCGATTAAAGTAGAGGTCTGATTATGGCTAAAAAAGGCGGAAACGAATACGTTTGTCAGAATTGTGGCTCCGTTTATCCCAAATGGCAGGGAAAATGCGATGCTTGCGGCGAATGGAATACCATCGTTGAAGAAAAAGTCGGCGGGGAAGGTTTTTCCAATTTTGCCCCCAAGAAAAAAGGACATCTTCTGGAGTTTGTTCCGCTCAGCGGCTCCGAACAGGCATTAAGTCGTTTGGAAACCAATATCAAAGAATTAGATCGGGTTTCCGGTGGCGGTTTGGTTCCCGGATCTGCAATTTTGGTTGGTGGAGACCCGGGTATCGGTAAATCTACGTTACTATTGCAGGCCTGTGCCAGTATTTCTAATCTTCCGAGCCGTCCGGAATGTTATTACATCTCCGGAGAAGAGGCGATTGATCAGGTTCGTATTCGGGCAAAAAGACTGAAATTGGAACAATCGCCGGTTAATCTGGCCAGTGCGACGGATGTTCGGGATATTATAACAACGTTGGAAAAATCCAATGCCGCGGTAGTCATTATTGACTCAATTCAAACCATGTATTTAGAAGATGTCGATTCCACTCCGGGAAGCGTTAATCAGGTTCGAGCCTGTGCTTATGAACTGATAAAATTAGCCAAGAAAAAAGGCTTTGTTTTGTTTTTGGTCGGTCATGTAACCAAACAGGGAGCCATTGCCGGTCCGAGAGTTTTGGAACACATGGTTG
>CAZFRT010000042.1:0-11421 GCA_964521455.1 uncultured Azospirillum sp. | reverse complement strand
TAATTCCCTTTCAAAATAAATATCAGAAAATTTCAAATTATTTATATGCTTTGGGATTTGTTAAGTATTTGCAGTTGGTGTTTTTCAGTATTTTAAATGAGATTGATAATTATAATGAGGCAATGGCTCAATATTATGGGGAGGAGTACGTTAGTCCATATGCTGATTTATTAACATTAGTTGTATTTGTGCTTGGCATCATATTGGTTATTGCTCTTTTATGGGCGACTTATGTAAGTTTTATCAAATCTCGTTTGAAACAAAGATAAAAAAGGCTTTCTGATGAAAGCCTTTTTTTGAGGTTATTTTTTTGAGAAGAGGGGCTCCAATTTTCCGGTGGAAGAAAGTTTTAATCCCTGTTCGCGGAGAGCTTCTTGTCCGCTTTCATCATAAGTATAGTAATAAATCAGTTCTCGCTCGTTAATGCGGTTGGCGTCAACGGCGGCTTCCGGAATGCCCCAGATGACGGAAATCGGCCAAGTGATAAGGTTTAAGAACCCGTATAGGTAATGGCGGTTGTCGCCGGCGTTTCCGGAGGCGAGATAGAAGTTTCCAAACCCGGGCAAAAGGTTTAAGGCTCCGGCACCGGCTGGATTGGCCGGACGTTCCCAATTGCCGGCGGGCTTTTCAACGGTTATGCCCTTGGCTTTTAAGCTTCGCAGAGTTTGTTGTTCATGATGTGTGAGTGAAGTGCAGGATGATAAAACAGCACCTGCCAACAGAATAGTCATAAGATTTTTCATACGATTAAACATCTTTCGTTTTTAGTTCCTAAAAAGAAACCCGCCATAAAGGAGGCGGGCGGATGTTCGAAAACCGTATATTACCAAACGGCTCGGCTTATTTGGCCAAGACCTTATTCGCCGACATCCGTCCATGACAGAAGTCGGCATAACTATTTTAAGTCGTTATGCTAACGACTGGTAATATAAAAGGGTTTTCGATGCCCTGAGAGGTATCCTTTCCAAGGGAGCTCCCTTTCGGAGAATAGGGGATGTTTGATGATAAATCAAGATTAAAGTTTAAAATAGGTGGTTGTAAAATAGTGATTATATTATATACTCCGGTCAGATTTTTTTTATTTTGCAGAGATAATGATATGGAAAAAGAACTTTTGGCTCCGGCCGGAGATATTGAAGCGGGATATGCGGCTCTTTATTACGGAGCGGATGCTGTTTATTTAGGATTGCAAAAGTTTTCGGCTCGAGCAACGGCAACCAACTTTTCGGAAGAGAATTTAAACGAGTTTATCGGTTATGCTCATTCGTTGGGACGGAAAGTTTTTGTGGCTCTTAATACCTTGGTGCAAGAAGATGAGCTTCCGGCTTTGCTTGAGCAATTGGATATTTGTTCACGGTGTGGGGTTGATGCTTTAATTATTCAAGATTTGGGGGTGGCTCGAATTGTACGGGAACAATATCCGGAGCTTGAAATGCATGCCAGTACGCAGATGGCTGTTCACAACAAGGAAGGGGCTTTGACTCTGCAAAAGCTCGGGTTTTCCCGTGTGGTGGTTGCTCGGGAGCTTACCTTGTCGGAGATTAAGGAAATTGCCGAGATTCCGAATTTGGAAACAGAGGCTTTTATTCATGGGGCGTTATGTTATTCTTACAGCGGTTTATGTATGTTTTCTTCCGTGGAGAGCGGAAAAAGTGCCAATAGGGGAAAATGTTTGTATCCGTGTCGTTCTTGTTTTAAAAGTGAGGAAGGAGAAAAACATTTCTTTTCGATGAAAGATATGGCTTTGCAGGCTGATGTCTTAAAAATGCCGGTTACTTCCCTTAAAATTGAAGGTCGGAAAAAGACGGCGTTATATGTGGCGGCGGTAACGGACTATTATCGGCGAATTTTAGACGGGAAGGGTGCCGATGTTGCTCGTGAGGAAAATATTAAGCAGATTTTCTCCCGTCCGTGGTGTGAGTTCCATTTCAAAGGTCGGGACAAGAATGTTATTGATCGGGATTTTGTCGGACATAGAGGGTTGTTCATCGGCAAAATTGAGCAAGTTGATAAGAAAAAGATTGTTTTTACGCCTAAAAATACCGTGGCTCGTTATGATGGTATTCAGATTGATGTGGACGGAGAAGAAAAGCCGTTTGGTTTTTCTGTGCAGGGATTGCGGGTAAACTCAAAAAATGTTTATGAAGCCAAAGCCGGAGAAAAAGTTGAAGTTTTTCTGCCGCCGAAGACACCGTTTTTGAAAAAAGGGCAGAATGTTTATTTGGCCTCGTCCACGCAAGTTAAATCCGCTTACAAATATGAAAAACCGAAAGCGGGAGAATTTAAGCAACGGCAGGCAATTGATGTTCGGGTTGTGATTGACGAGGAAAAAGTAACAGCTTTTTGCTGGGCTTATAAAGCTGTTGTTAACGGAAAATGGGATAAAGCCGAACAGCCGGAGAGGGTTGTCGAGGCGGTTAAAAAATCCTTTGCCAAAACCGGAGACACGCCGTTTGAACTTAAGAAGCTGGAAGTCGAAAATAAAAACGGGTATTTTGTTCCGGCATCCATCCTGAATGAACTGCGGAGAGGTTTGTATTCTCAGATTGAAATTGTTGGAAAAGTTTCTGCTTTGCCGGAGAAAACACCCCAACGAAAAGGCAGAAAAGCAGAATGGATTATCAAAACGGATAAGGTGGATTCCTTGACTTTGATTGATTTGTCCGAGGTGGTGGAAGTTGTTTATCTGTTGTCGGAAGATAGTCATCCGGAAGAGGTGAAGTCTTTGTCGAAAAATAAACTGCGTCTTGCTTTGCCGGCGGTTTGCAGAAATTCGGAAAAGTTTAAGAGCGTGATAAATGAGTTTTTGACTAAAGGATATAAAAAATGGGAAGTCGCCAATTATTGGGCATTGAATGTGCTTCCGGAATTCGGGATTGATTTGAGTTTTGATTATTCTCTGTATATGATGAATACGCAAGCAGTGGAAATGGCTCGGGAAATGAAAGCCGGTCGAGTAACGCTTTCTCCGGAAGATACGTTGGGTAATTTGAAAAAACTGTCGGAAGATGCGGTTCTTCCGGTTTGTTTTGATGTGTATCAGGATGTGCCTTTATTTACGAGTGCGGCTTGTATTCGTACTAATCCGTGCAAATCTTGTCCGCGAGGAGAAAAGTGGATTGATTTATCTCGGGGGGGGAAATCTTACCAGGCATTGTCCAGAAATTGCCAAACCATGATGTTTGCCGAAGAATCGTTATGTTTTGCCAAAGAAGCTCGGGAAGTCAAAGTGGATTATTATCGGGTCAGTTTTGTTTATAAGCCGTATTCTCCGCAAAAAGCTTTAAGTATTTGGCAAAAAGTACGGACTTTTGAAGATGTTGAGCGTTGTCGGAAAGCTAATTTGGAAAGAAGCGGAATTTTTTAATCTGTTTTGTTAGTATTATCGGTAAATATGATAAATGGCGATATTCTAAAAAGAGTATGAGCAAATTTACACCCCCTTTGAAGAAATATTCAAAGGGGGATGCAAGATTGAGATTAGATTAAAAAGCAATGATAGGGAGGACGTTGTAAGAGTAATCCTTTCTGTCTTCAGCGTTGGAACCTCCTATATCCATATCGAAATTCGAAGAAAAGTACATATCTTCCTCGGTAGACGACCAATAAACATCATCACCGATTGAAGATTTACCAAGTATATTTAAAATTGGATTTATCATACTCTTGACATCGTAAATCTTTTTCAGCTCAACATAGCTTGGCAAGAACCAATCTCCGGCTTTGGTTCCCGCTGTTTTGTATTTATTGCAATATTCGGCAGCAGGGTAGGATATGTTTTTATTCTTCCCGAATGCAATGATTACGGCCGTGTTTGCTTTACCGTCCGTTCCGCAAGATAATGGTTCTCTGGTAGAACTACAGTTTTCCAGTGCATGAACATCCTCTCCTGTTTCTCCCCACTCTGCATTAGTTTCATCCAAAGCTATAGCCAATCGTTTATTGACATCAAACACGACACCGATTGGGGTTTTACCGGAGATAAGTCTGCTTGAAGTAGTTTTATCAGAATATAAAATAGCACCCACTTGTAAAGGTTGTGTGTCCACACAAAACATTTTCGTCTGGTCAAACGGGCATTTCAAAACCTGTTCCAGACCGGAGCAATCGCTTTCAGATTGTTTATACCCCAAAGTATCGCAGCTCGGCTGTGTCAAACAGGTTTGCGCTTGAACTCTTCCGCCCCATACCAAGGAGAAAGCCAATGCAAACAGGCCAACCCCCATTATCTTTCTTATCTTATCAGTCATAATCTTTCTCCTTAGTTTCTATTGTTTTTTATTACTTATTCAGCACAATGCCCCAACACCTGTACCAATTGCACTGCGATTGCGACACATCCACATTGCCGACAGCACAACCGGTGATGTAATATTTTTGGGAACAATTTTCGTAAGTACAAGCATAACCCGTCGGACAAGAAGCATGTGTCCCCAAGTTCGGACATGGTTTGCAGGCCGAAAAATAATCTCTTCCGCCCATTGTGCACTTCTTGGCTCCGACTTCACCGCCCAAATCACACAACTTATAACTTGTCGGACAAGCACAGGTTTGATATTTGGTAACACCGCCCACACTGCAACTTTCGCCGCTGCCTATCTCATTGTTTGAACTGTTGCATTGTTTATACGCCGACGGACACTCGCACGCCGTCTTTGTCGAGTTCAAAACCGTCGGAGCATGACAAGTTACGCATTCGGCGTTCAACACATAAGAAACCCCGTTCATCACGCAAGAGGGTGTTTTTGAGGCATATTGATTGCTTTCCGAACAAGTTGTCATAATGGAGGTGTCGCAAGTACACTTGTAATAACTTCCGTGCTTATCCGTGCATGTTTCTACTGTCGCTAAAGAACCGCATATGCTTGAATTGCTGACCGTATAAACCGATGTGTCGCACACGCATTCGGCATAATAACCGGATTTATAAGGACACTCTCCTTGTGCTTTCTTTCCGGTTGGGCAAGAAGTAAAAGTATAGCCTTCATCGCTGCATTGCCCACTATCGTCAAAATTGAAATCATCATTTGATGAATTGAATGATAAACCGTTACATCCGCCGCTTCCCAAAGCACAGACAGAAGCAAGCTTGACGGCGTTATCCGGATTAAATTTGGATATAGGCTTCAGCTCTGTAGGTGTGTGTGTGGTGTATATGTTGTTTACCAGAGATGAACCGGAATAATTAAAAGTTAAATTTTTGACCTCGGAAGCGAAAACATAGTTGCTGACAGACATCATCGCGGAGGCCAATAAAAAGAACTTAGTATTAATCATAGTATCACCTCATAGTAATTAAGAACTAAAGCCTATATACTATCCATACTAAGTCTTTTTTTTTTTTTGCAACAAAAAAGTGTGGAAAAATGCTTTTTTTTATATTTTTGTAACAATAGAGGCGGAAAATAAAAAAAAAGGCTCTCGTTTGAGAGCCTGGGGATGATAATCAATAAAAGCAACAAGTTTATTTGAAATAACTAATTCCCATTGCTGTTTTGACTTCATGTAGTGTTTGTGCTGCCACTTGTTTGGCTTTATTACTGCCTTCTTCAAGCATGTGCATGATTTGACCAATGTCTTGGGCAAGCAATTCACGTTTTTCTCTGATGTCTTTCAATTCGTTTTGCAAAATTTCATTCAAAAACTTCTTTACGGTTCCGTCGCCCAAACCACCTTTGCGGTAGTGATTTTTCATCTCCTCCAAATTATTATAAGTCGGTAGAAACGCAGCAAAGTGTTCGTCTCGGCAGAAGGCATCCAAATAGATGAATACCGGGTTGTTTTCTGTGTGTCCCGGATCTTCGACCCGAAGATGTGTCGGGTCTGTGAACATACTTTGTACTTTTTTCTTTATATCGTTTGATGAATCTGACAAATAGATACAGTTTCCCAGAGATTTACTCATTTTAGCCGCACCGTCTAATCCGGGTAATCTGGAGCAAACGGAATTGTCCGGTAACAATGCTTGTGGTTCGACCAAGACATTTTTATATAATGTATTGAATGAACGGACAATTTCTCTGGTTTGTTCTATCATTGGCAATTGGTCTTCACCAACCGGTACAATATTTGCTTTAAATGCCGTGATGTCGGCAGCTTGGCTGATTGGATATGTGAAGAAACCAACCGGAATACTTTGTTTAAATCCTCTCAATTGTATTTCATTTTTAACGGTAGGATTTCTTTGTAAACGAGAAACGGTTACTAAATTCATATAATAGGCCGTCAGCTCAAATAATTCGGAAATTTGAGACTGGATGAATATGGTGGTTTTGTCAGGATCCAAACCACAGGCAAGATAATCCAGTGCCACCTCGGCAATATTATTTCTGACTTTGTTGATATTATCCGCATTATCTGTTAAAGCCTGAGCATCAGCAATCATTACGAACATATTTTTATATTGTCCGCTGTTTTGCATTTCAACTCGGCGTTTTAATGAACCGACATAATGTCCTAAGTGCAATTTTCCGGTAGGGCGATCGCCCGTTAAAACAATATCCATTTTTTAGTATCCTTTCTTTTTTTGACACGATAGCAATCATCAAGGAAGTTGTCAATAAATCGAATATATTTTTTGGAAGCTAAATAAGGGTTTTGATGGCATCACGGGCGAGTTTGTCCACACGTTCGTTTTCCGGATGTCCGGCATGACCTTTGACCCATATCCATTTAATTTCGTGTTGTTGTACCAGTTCATCAAGCTGTTGCCATAAGTCGATGTTTTTGACTTCTGATTTTTTATTGGTGGTTTTCCAATTATTTTTTTTCCAATTAGGAAGCCATTGATTAATCCCGTCCATCACATAGCGACTGTCGGTGTAAAGGGTGATGACACAGGTTGTTTTTAGGGCTTTTAAGGCTTCGATAACAGCGGTTAATTCCATACGGTTGTTGGTGGTTTCTTTTTCGGCTCCGCTGAGTTCTTTTTCGGTTTCTTTATGGCGGAGAATTGCTCCCCAGCCACCTTTTCCAGGGTTGCCGGAGCAGGCTCCGTCGGTAAATATTTCAATTCTGGCCATTATTACTCACTTAAGAAAAATTCATTAAAAAATTCGTTGAGAAGAACTGATGAGTCGTTGTCTTCCTCCTCCCGCATACATTTTGCCACAAAGGAACGAAGTTTATTTTTCGGGGCAAAAATCCTAAACTCTTTCGGGGCGGTGTTTTCGGCACCAATCACGCCGTTGAGCAGAAAATCCTCATCACTGTATGGCGAAAGAATGATGTTAACTGTTGTAAACTTGATGATGCCTCGTGGTGGTAATCTGAGTTCCGGACGGGTGATGATGTTGAGTTGTCCGTCAATGCCGGGGATGGAATCCATTTGGTTATAGTTCAAAAAACGAACTTTGTTGTATTCACTTCCGGTCGAAACCGTGGAACAGGAAAGGTATAATTCACGTGCAATCACGTTGCTGTCATTTTCTCCGCGGATGGAAAAGGAGATTTTAATGTATTTTTCCGGCGGATTGTCAATGCTGTTCGGGTAAAGAATATCTTCATCCGCATTGTAGAGAACCTCAAGGTTTTTGTCGCCCATAATGAGTTCCAGATTAGGTTGCGGACGGCGTCCGAACATTCCGGCAATTACCGAATAAGGGGCGGGGACATTGTTTGAACCTGAACGGATATAAATGGTGCTGCCGACGGTTGTCATCAGCGGAGCGATGTCGCATTTCGGGATATAAGTGGCGACAAAGCCGTCGCCGTTTTCATCCACGCTGATGATGTGATTGCGAACTTTGTTGTGGCTTGGAATGGTGCAACCGGAAATAGCGTTTTCGAGCCAGCTTAAAAAGCGATGTACGTTTTTGACTTTTACTTTAGCTTTGGCAACATCGCCGATTTCCATATCCCGAGAACATTCCACCCCCCAAACAATGACACCGCCTTCAGAGTTACCGAACGCAGAGATGCCTTTGGCCAGATTTTTTCGGTCATCGCGGTGCAGGCTGTTGTTATTGCTTTTTATTGATACAGCTTGTTTGAAGTCCAAAAATAATTCTTCCGTTTGTAGGTTGACGATAAATTCGTCGATAGCGTCTTCTCCGAAATAAACCAATTTTTGAAAGATGTCTTCGGCACGGGACATGGTGTTATCCTTTATAGTTTGAAATTTACATTTTCTTTTACAAAGATTACATGATGAATGTTAATTTTATTATAACGCATTTTTAACTGATTTACCAGTTCTTCCACCAGATATTCCGGTGCGGAGGCTCCGGCACTTATGCCCACGGAATCACAATTTTTGAGAGCGTCCCAATCCAATTCCCGATAATCATCAATCAAAAAAGCCTGTTTGGCTCCGTTTTTCAGGGCGACATCTTTGAGTTGTTTGGAGTTTGAGGAGTTTTTAGAACCGAGAACGATAATAGTTTCGGTTTGTTTAGTCAGTTCTTTGATGGCTTTTTGGCGGTTGTTGGTGGCATAGCAGATGTCGTCTTTTTCCAGACCTTTCATGTCTTGAAATTTGCTTTTCAGATAGTCCATAATCTCTTTGGTGTCGTCGCTTGAAAGGGTGGTTTGGGTAACAAAGCCGCCTTTTTGTCCCGGATTGAAGCTTAAGCTTTCGGCTTCTTCAAGAGAAGTGATGATGTGGACGCGTTTAGTGTTTTCCAATTGTCCGACTGTACCGATAATTTCCGGGTGGTTCTTTTTGCCGATGACCAGAATTTCCATATCTTCAAAATCAAATTTTTTAATTTGATTATGTACTTTATTGACCAGAGGGCAGGTGGCGTCAATAATATTCAGTCCGAGGGTTCGGGCTTCTTTTTCGATGTTTTTTCCAACACCGTGAGCGGAGAAAATAACCGGACGGGCAGGATCTGCCTCGGAAAGTTCTTCTATAAAAATAACGCCTTTTTGTTTTAAATTCTCGATGACATGACGATTATGCACAATTTCGTGGCGGACATAAACCGGAGCTCCGTATTGTTTTAAAGCTTCTTCCACAATAGAGATTGCTCGGCGGACACCGGCACAAAATCCCCGAGGTTCGGCAAGATAAATATCCATCTTCTAAGCCTTTATCATTTTAGTAACGCTATCATAATCAGGGTATCCGTCAATGGAACCGAGTAGGGTATAAGTCGGAGTGGACGAGAATGTGTTTTGGGCAATTTTACGAATGTCTTCCTTAGTTACATTTTCGATTTTTTCGACCATTTCTTCAACCGGAATAATTCGGTTAAACAACAATAATTGACGAGCCAGAATTTCAGCGGAAGAAGACGAACTCTCAAGCGTCATGAGCATACTTGCTTTAAGTTGGGTTTTAGCTCTTTTGAGTTCGGTTTCGGTAACGTTTTCGTTGCAGATTTTTTTGATTTCATCCCCGATAACAGGCATCAGCTGTTTGAGTTCTTCTTGTGTTGTTCCGGCATAAATTCCGAACAATCCGTCTTGAATGTGAGAATTGCTGAAGCTGTAAACCGTGTAGACCAGACCTCGTTTTTCCCTAACTTCCAAAAACAGACGGGAGGTCATTCCGCCGCCGAAAATGGTGGAGAAAATCAGCCCCGGATAATAGTTGTCGTCGGAATATTTAAGACCTTTGAAGCCTAAAACCATGTGAGCTTGTTCAATATCTCTTTTTTCAGCGTAAAAACCACCTTCGTAGTGTTGTTTTTCGGTGATGATTTTGTTTTTCGGCTGTATTCGGCTCAAACGTTTCTCAACCATATTGACAAAGTTTTGATGATTAATATTACCAACGGCACAAACCACCATATTTTCAGCGGCGTAGTTGTTTTTCATATAAGCTTGCAAGGTTGCTTTGCCGAAAGAGCGGACTTTTTGTTCCGGACCGAGAATGGTTCTTCCCAATGCCTGATTAGGAAAAGCTTTTTCCTGCAGATAGTCAAAAATAATGTCATCCGGTGTGTCAATTGTTTGTTTAATTTCCTGAATGACCACCTCGCGTTCCTTAATCAGTTCTTCTTCCGGAAAAGTCGGAGCGGCAACTAAATCAGCCAGAATATCAATTGCCAGTTCGGCGTCGTTTTTTAGCATTTTGGCAAAGAAAGCCGTGAATTCTCTTGAAGTGTAAGCGTTGCTTTGTCCGCCAACGTCTTCAAATTCTTCCGAAATTTGCAGGTAATTGCGTTTTTCGGTACCCTTAAAAACCATGTGTTCCAGAAAGTGTGAAATTCCGTTCATGTCTTCGGTTTCAAACGCAGAACCCGTATTTACCCAGATCCCGAGGGAGACTGTTTCGGTTTGCGGGCGGGAAGACGTAATAATTCTTAAGCCGTTTTTCAGCGTGCTGATTTGTGCATCCATAAAGTTATAATCCTAAATCTTGTTGTAATCTTTCAAAATATTATCTAATAATATAAACAAATAAAATTTAGAAAGGAAGAAAAATGATAGATGATACTCCGAAATTTGCTGTTGTGCTTTCCGGTTGCGGTGTATTCGACGGTTCTGAAATACATGAAGCGGTTATGACCTTGTTGGCAATTGATGAAACAGGTTGCAAATATCAGTGTTTTGCTCCGAATACATGGCAAGCGAAAACAGTTGATCATTTTACCGGAAATGCAACAGCTTTGGCCGGAGATGATGACAATCGCAATGTGTTGGCCGAATCTGCTCGTATTGCTCGTGGAGATATTAAAGATTTATCGACCTTTGATGCCAAAGATTTTGATGCGATTGTTTTTCCGGGTGGTTTCGGTGCGGTGATGAACCTCAGCGATTTTGCCGTTAAAGGTCCGGCTTGTGATGTGAATACCGAAGTCGAACGGGCGATTAAAGATGCTTATCAGGAAAGAATTGTTATCGGGGCTATGTGTATTGCTCCGACTGTTATTGCCAGAGTTTTGGGTAAGCATAAAATTACCGTAACTATCGGTAAGGAAAAAGCTATTGCCGCCGGTATTAATAAAATGGGGGCTTTGCATGAAAATAAAGAAGCCACCGAGGTTTGTGTTGATGAAGAAAATCGCATTGTTACAACGCCATGTTATATGCTCGGAAAGTCAATCAAGGATATTCGGGACGGTACCAGAAATTTAATTGATGAAATCTTAGACCTTCTCAACTAGGTACCCAGCGGGTACGGGCGTCAGTTAGTTGTGGAGAGTAAGGGGCTTGAAACGCTCGTTGGCTTCTCCCTGCCGATAGCGAGTTAGTGCCATAGAATTTTAATTGCAAATTAATCTTTATGCTTTATCATCCTTTTTGCAGTTCAGAGGTGGACTGCGGAGTGTCACAGCTCCTAGTAGAAAAAAAGAACAACTCCTTATAAGGGGAGCTGAGGAGATAAGTGTATTTATACAACGAATAACTCAGACTGTTCTACTACAGTTGTGAACTCCCCGCCTTAAAAATTTTAAGGCGGTTTTGTTTAACTAAAAACAAAATTAAGGAGTTTGAAAAAAATGACTGAACCTATTAATAAATCCAGTT
>CAZFRT010000041.1:0-11529 GCA_964521455.1 uncultured Azospirillum sp. | reverse complement strand
TTCTATTGTTTATAATAGATATTCCGTTTTTTTGGCATAGAAATATGACGATAAGTCAAGTACCGATTATTGTTGATTTGAATGATGTTAAAATTTCCGAGATGACGAATCTTCCGCCAAAGGCTAAGTTTGGGGAGGAGGACAAAAAAGCCTCCACCATCAAACGCAAGGTTGAAGAGAATTATACGCAAGAAGAAGTAAAAAAAGAAGACAAACCGGTTAAGAAAACAGAAGTCGAAGAAACTAAACCGGCTCCTAAAGAAGAAACTCCGGAACCTCCGAAAAAAGACTTTTTAGTTGCACCGCAACCGAAAAAGCCTAAAGTTCCGGTTGAGAAAAAAGTGGAGAAAAAGCCGGAAACTAAGCCGAAACCGGCTCCGAAAAAAGAAACCAAAAAGACTGAAACCAAAGAGGATAAGAGTAAGCCGAAATTGGCTAATCCGCTGAAGAGTTTGTTAGCTTCCGTTGATGCTCTGGAAAAAGAGCAGGGGGAAAAAGACGCAACTGCGACAATCAAAGAAGGTACCAAGGTTAATAATATGGGTATTGAAGGCGGTGTCGGCGGATCTTACTTCAGTGAACTGTCAATCTCAGAAACAGACGCGATTGCCGGACGTTTGCGGGCTTGTTGGAACTTGGATCCGGGGGCTATGGGTATTAAAGATATGATTATTGAAATCCGAGCCTTTTTGAATCGGGACGGAACGGTGCGTGAAGTTAAGATTTTAGATACGGCTCGTTATAACAGCGATACGCATTTTCGCTCGGTTGCCGACAGTGCGAGACGTGCGGTTTATATCTGCCAGCCATATTCTATTTTTGCTGAAAAATATGCGGATAAGTATGATTTGTGGAATACGATGTTGTTGCGTTTTAACCCGTTAGACGGACAGGTTAACTGATATAAAACGGACAAGAAGTATTGAGAATTTTCGGGATGGGAATTATATCCGGTGTTCGGAGCGGCGTTTGTTTTTGCCGTTGTCTTTGCCTAATTGGTAGGCACTAACCAGATTATCAATAGAATCTTCAACGATATCAATAAATTCTTTGTTGCAAGACATGAGCTTGCGAGAAATCTCTTCAACTTTTTTGCGAACGATTTTATCTTTACTCGGTTGGTCGGAAAAATTAAAGAGTTCACTGATATTGACTTCAAGCTTAGTTGCAATTTTGTTAAGAGTTTCGATTTTGGGGGAGATTTTTCCCAGTTCAATACCGGAAATAGTATTCATGGACATATCCATGTCATAAGCGAGTTCCAACTGGCTAACGCCTTTAATTTTGCGAAGTTCGCGAATTCTGGCTCCCAGTTCTATTGCAAAAGTATTATCAGTCATTCGCTTATATTCCTATTTTATTGTGAATCGATATATACTATAAACTTGTAATTTTTACTGTTGACATTGATTAATTACTAATATATTATGAATTTAATAGCAGGATTTCAAAAAATTAATATTTAATTGTGAATCTTGGTTTTTTGTACCTGCTGTCGGAAAAGGGGAAAACTAAGCCTATATACACATACACACACCACATAGTATGTTCCCCTTTTCCGGATTTTTATGTGAAAGGATGGTGTAAAATGAAAAAACAAACTCTGATAACCTCATTGGCAACTGTTTTGTTCTTTAATCCTGAACTTTCACAAGCAGCTGTCTGTGCCTTAGGGGGCGACGGTTGTTCTATTCTATCATTTAATTCATCTGATAACAGTTTCAAGCTAGACGATAGTTGGCAGTGTACGGAAGAAGGTTATACGGTAACCTCGTGTCCGGCCGGCAAGAAGGGTGAAGGTGCTTGTCCCTATGTCTCGGGGTATTACAAGGAATGCGTGTGCGACACATCGGTTTATTCGGTCAGCAATTCAAGCACGTGCGGTTCTTTGGCAACGGTGGAAGGTTGTACGGATGCCCGCGGCAGCCATTATAAATGCACTTGTGATACCTCGATTATGACGACTTGTTCGAGTGGCAGTCAATATGCCTCAAAAACGCCTTCTTGTGTGATGAACGGGGTTTCTTACGTTCTGAAAGCGGAATGCGTAACCTGCCATGCTCCGACGGTTTTGAACTCGGCGAAGACGGCGTGCGAGTGTCCGTCGACTTATAAGCTCTGCAACAGTTCAAATAACGAGATAGGCAGCGGTGAAAGCTGTAGTGTGGGAAGTGTTACCAAATATAAAACCTGTGCTTGTCCGACAAGTTATAAGTTGTGTGATTTGGGCGGCGAAGCCGGAGCCAAAAAGTGCACAATGGGCGGGAGAGATTATTTTTCAGCCTGTAAAACTTGTCAGAATTTAGGAACACACGCTTCTTGTCCTACGGGTTATGCTTGTACTTACGAAAGTTGTTCCAAGAAATATTACATCACCGGCTGTGCAACGGGAAATGTGGATGTATCACAATCGCAGTGCAGCTGGTACAGGTGTTGGGGGCTCGTATGGAGTAAATAGTTGTGTGTCAGCAGTGATAAGAACTAAGGAGAAGGACTATGACTGATAAGATAAGAAAGATAATGGGAGCAGGCCTGTTTGCATTGGTTTTCTCCTTGGTATGCGGAAGTAACGTCAGGGCTCAAAGCTGTTTGACGCCGCCGAGCTGCGATACTTTGGGATATAAGCAGTCAGCAAGTGATTGTTCCGGTCAGGAGCGGGTTTTGAAATGCCCGTTTGACCAGACGAAAATGTTTTGTCTGGGTAGCGGAGCAGGAGAGGTTCCGAATAATGTGGCAGTCGGGGCAATATTATATGCGGATAAGACGGTTACAACCAGTGTTATAAGCGGCAAAACGCCGATTGGTATTGTCTTTGATTCCGACCTTCGGTTGGCGGTAGCTTTGCATGAATCCGCAAATACTATGCAATGGGGAGGATATGGAAAGGATATTCCGGCACTGGATAACTGCGATGCCAGTACAGGTACTGTCTACTGTGGCATAGACGGTAAAACCAATACGGCGGCAATTCTTGCTTATGGAAAAGCTAACAATATCTCTTATCCGGCAGCGGAATATTGCAATAAGTATGCTGTTGCAGGTACCAAGGCCGGAGATTGGCACTTGCCAAGTTTATATGAGTTAAAGAATATTTATGACAATAAAGCTAAAATAAATGCAACTATCAGTAAGATTGGTACGGGAACTCCTCTGGATAGTAAGCTTTATTGGTCGTCTACCGAGTACTATGATGGCAGTTCTTGGAGTTTGGATATGGGTAATGGTAATAACAACCTCTACACTAAGCGTCTCAATAGCTACGTCCGTATGGTGCTGGCTTTTTAACTTTAACCCTTTAACCCTTTAAAATGCCCCGCTTGCGGGGCCGGGATAAAAAGCCGAATTATACCTTCGCCGTTGTCAGACGGCGAAGGTGCCCTTTTTTAGCATATGGCAACTATATGAGGATAATATAATGAAAAGGATTGATTGTTTGGTTGTTATGTATGTTAATCATAATTAATCTGTGAAGGTGGGTTATTATTTTTATTTGTAAAAGTTATCAGGATTAACATAAATGGGATTGTACAGCGAATTACCCGTGTATCGGGACAGTTATAATCTTCTTATCGAGATTTATCAGGTTACGAATAAATTCTCCAGAGATTATAAATACAGCTTGGGGCAGGATATGAAACGCGACGCGTTGAACTTGTTTCGTAATCTGTATCGAGCAAACCGAGCAATGGATAAAAAGCAAGATCTCGAAAATTTTCTTGACGATTTCGAGCTCTTAAAAATGGAAATCCGCCTTTGTGTCGATATGCGGCTTTTGCCGCTGAAGAAAATGGCTCAGATATCGCTGTTGACGGATAGTATCGGCAAGCAGATTACAGCTTGGAGAAACAAAAGCAGGGAGAAAAATTTACAAGCCGGAATCGGTTAAACCACGGTTTGGCCGAGCGAGCATCTTTTTATTAAAAAAGGACTGCCGACAGCTTTTGCTGTTATGCTTAGAACTGGCAGTTTCTATTGCGGTTGGTCGTCTACCGAGAACAATAATAACAATTCTTGGAATTTGAATATGAATAATGGTAATAACAACAACAACAATAAGAATAACAATAACTACGTCCGTCCGGTGCTGGCTTTTTTAGTAAAGGAATTCCTTGAAAATAAAGGAAAAATTTGTAAATATGCAGTTGGAACTTTTTGAAAACACGGGTAACCGAGAAATAGCCCTTGAAGATGTGTTTGAAGCTTATTTCGAATGCCGAAAAAACAAAAGAAGAACTGCAAATGCTCTCGCTTTCGAAGCTGATTATGAATCCCGGTTGATTGAACTTTGGAAAGACATTAATTCCGGAGCTTATCAGCCGGGGATTTCCATTGCCTTTATTGTTACCGAGCCAGTCAAAAGAGAAGTTTTTGCCGCTGATTTCCGCGACAGGATTGTGCATCATCTGATTATCCGCAAGCTTAATCCGCTGTTTGAAGCCAGCTTTATTGAGGATAGTTATAGCTGTAGGGAAGGCAAGGGGACGCAGTATGGTATTAATCGGGTTGCCTCGTTTGTCAAAGAATGTTCCGAGGGATACACCAAAGACTGTTATATTCTCAAAATGGATATTCAGTCTTTTTTTATGAGTATTGATAAGGGTATTCTTTTCAAATATCTGCGGGAGTTTATTCTTAACCATTATTTTGGTGGTGATAAAGAGTTGATTATTGATTTGGTCAGAAAAGTGGTGTTTAACGCTCCGGAAGATAATTGCCGCATCAAGGGACGGCGTTCCGACTGGAACGGGTTGCCGGCTTCCAAAAGTTTGTTTACGGTGCAGAAGAACAAAGGAATGCCTATCGGTAATCTGACATCGCAGGTTTTTGCCAATTTTTATCTTAATTTTTTTGATCGCTATGTGAAGGATGAATGCGGTGTCAAATATTACGGTCGTTATGTGGACGATTTTGTAATTGTTCATCCCGATAAAGATTATTTGCTTCGTTTGAAGGAAAATCTTAAGGCATATATTTATGCCAAGTTGCGATTGAATCTCCATCCCAAAAAGGTTTATTTGCAGCATTACAGCAAAGGTGTTAAGTTTGTCGGGGCGGTTATCAAACCGGGAAGAGAATATATAGGTAACCGAACCAAGGGTAATTTTTATGCTAAAATAATTCATTTTAATCGTGAACGGGATAAATTTCCGCAACAGGGCAAACAGGAATCTGCCGATATGTTGGTAAGCATAAATTCATATCTGGGGTTTATGATTCATTACAAAACCTTCAAAATCCGCCGAAAAATGTTGGAATGTCATCTTCTTCCGGTTTGGAAAAAATATGTTTGTGCCGGAGAGGATTTTAAAAAACTGGTTTTGAGAGAACACTATAAACCTATGCCGCAAAAACTCAAAAAACTTCGTCGCAAAAAATATGCGGTTTTGCCTTGTGAGGATATTGCCCTTTTGCAAGTTGCCTGATTTGTTTTCTATTAATCCGCTTTTAAGTTTTATACCTTATCATAATTAATAATTGACAGATTCGGTAAGGATGATTATTTATCTTGTCCGGAAAAGGGTATTGATAATGGAACATGATGGTAATGTAAAAAAACTGCCGGTGCGGCGAATTTTTGACTTAAGTCTTGAATATGTGTCGGATAATCGGCGGAATATGCTGCGTTTTGTGTTGGCAAATTTTCTTCTTCTGGTGTTGGGGCTGGAGATTATTCGTCCGTTATCCCGATTTTTACCGCCGATGTTTACGGTCGAGGGGGTGGGAATTGATGTTATCGGAAATATTCTGTTTCTGCTTTGGTCGATTGGATTTTATATTTTTTGGTGTTTCTTTTTTCGTTTCTATTATAACAGGCACCCGTATTTGCTGCTTAAAAAAATTGCGGAATCCCTTATTCCTTCAACAAAAATTTTGGTAACACTGCTGATTTTTGCCACGATTATTTCCGTTCTGCCGTATATGCCGCCGTTTATGGGAATGCCGTTGGAAATGGCTGACAGTTATCTGCAGTTTTTGGAAAATATGCAAAAGATACAGCTTTCCGACGCGTTTTTGACAATCTTTGTTACTTTGGTTGCTCCGTTTTTGTTGTATCGTCCGTTTATGGCCTGGATTTCCGCCGTTATCGGCCGTAGCGGTCTGATTAAAACTGCCATGCAGAAAACTCGCGGCAATTATTGGGAGTTTGTGCTCATTATTGCAATGTTTAACGTTACTTATGCGGTTTTGGATAAGGTTGTTTTCTCCTTGCATTTGCCAGGGGTTGTCCTTTGGTTCTTTGCCTCGCCGTTGATTGTTTTCTTTAATGTGGTGGTGGCAAAGTCTTATGACTTCTTCTTTCTGGATAATTTGGACGAATAGTCCTCTCTATTAAAGAGATATTAAGGAATGTTTTTTAGATTGAATCCTAATTCTAAATGAAAAGGGAACAGACTATGGAAACGACGGAAATTACCGCTTTTGCTCTCGGAACGCCTAATGCAGGAGAACTCAATCAAATTCATGGGGCTTTTAAGGCAATTGCGGAATTGCTTGGTACGGTACAAAAAAACGATAAAAAGTTTTTGTTGCCGAAGGATGTTGATGATATTTCCGAGTTAAAAGATACAATCTCCTTTTCAAAATATGCGGACTATGAAAGTTTTAAAACCGATGTTTACGGTATGCTGGATAAGTATTTCAGTTCGTGCGAGGTTGTTCCCAGAGTGTTTGTTTTGGCGTATAATCAATCCGAAAACAAGTGGGCCGGAAAAAATATTGATGCGGTTTGTCAGGTGGTTAAAGAATATTATAAAGAACATCAGTTCGGAG
This sequence comes from uncultured Azospirillum sp., assembly GCA_964521455.1. GTDB lineage: Bacteria > Pseudomonadota > Alphaproteobacteria > RF32 > CAG-239 > JAGAJR01. Next base: position 4,758 of record CAZFRT010000041.1, on the reverse strand, counting down.
AGGTTCTGACCACGGTTCTGACCAGTCGGTTGCACAAGTATAAATATGTGGATTTAATCAATATTCCTAAGCATTTGCTGACATTTACCTCAAGAATTCGTTTGTTGCAGGATTCTCATTTGAGGAAAAAATCGCTGATTACCATTGGTACAATCAATAATTTCAGTCGGAAGCTTATTCAGGATAAAAATAAAGATTTGCTTGAGACTTTAAAAGAGGCAAAGAATGATTCCGAGTTAAGTGAAATTGTCGAAAAGCTGGAGCATTTTATCAACACGCCGAAGAAAGTTGTTGTTTGTTTGGGCGGAAGAGTTGAAGGACCGGAAATAATTTTTAATGTCGCTTATGCCAAAAAACTTTGTGTCGATGCTGAGCGTTTGGTTCATAACGGTTATGCCGTGGCTTTTGTCAACGGGCCGAGAACACCGAATGATGTTTCGGACTTTTTGTATGAACGGGTGAAGAATAATCCGAATATTTTGTTTCATAACTGCAAAAAAATTGCGGAAAGTGATGATGATCGCCAACCAAAACGTTGGCGGATTTATTCCGGTTCTCATGAGGAAGATTTTAAGAAAATGCAGAAAATCGGTAATATTTATCCGGCGATTTTGGGATTCAAGAATACTTTGGTTGTTCATACTATGGATTCATATTCCAGTTGTGAAACGGCTAATGCCGCTGTTCCTACTGCAATCAGCAGCAAAGGTATTCACGTTGATCCGGATGTGCGGTATGATTGCCATAATTTGGTGCAGCTCTTGTGTCCGAAATATGCTATAGATTGGGATGAGTTTGTGCATATTACCAGTAATATGAAAATTGAGCCGAAAGCTTTAAGCCCGCAAGTGCTTTCTTCTCCGCTCAGAGTGTTTGCCGAAGCTGTGGTTAATCGTATTAATGCCCGTTTCTAAAAAATGTTTTAATTAATCCACGGAGAGATTTTAACGAGAATTTCTTCAATGATTTTATCTTCTTCAAGAGGAACAGGTGTGGTGTCTGTGGTGATTTCCGCTTCAAACGATTCCGGAAGTTTGGCCAGAGCCAGAGCCTTGAAAATCCCCGTAACTACCAAAGCCTCAAAAGCGTTTTGAGCTTTGAACCGATTAACGGTTTTATTTCCGGGTAATTTGAATAAAATACTGTTTTTTATGTAATCGCGGCGGATTTGTATTCCCAGATAGCCGAGTTCCGATATGTTTTTGTAGATAACTGTCGGAGTTTCGGAGCTTAACAGCATAACATATTTTATAGCAATGGTTAAAGCAATGTAAGGGCGGTAGGCTTGCATTGAGGTTTCCAGATTTTCTACCTTAATAACGCCGCCTTCGATTTTGTTTGCTCTTTGGCAGGATTCAATAAACAATGCCAATGCAAATTTATTTACGGAAAAATTCTTGTTTTTAATCCGGAAAATTATGATTTTGGAATCAGCGTAAGCGGTAATAACTCGGGCGGCTTCTTTCCTGTAAGTATCCCAATTGTCTTCGGTGGCAGAAATTTCTTCCAACGGCCATTTTTTATTGCAGAATTTGTTGTCGTTGTTTCCGTCCAAGATAATTTCAATCATTTTTTAGAACTTTCTTTTTTATGTTTGTTGTTTAACGGTAGCGGTTAAACGTAATTATTTTGTTAATCAGGAGATGAGGTTGATAAATTCTTCCTCACTCAGGATTTTAACTCCTAATTCTGTTGCTTTGGTTGCTTTTGATCCCGCGTCGGCTCCTTGAACCACATAATCGGTATTTTTTGAAACGGAGCCTGATACTTTTGCTCCCAGACTTAGGGCTTTGGCTTTGGCTTCCGAACGGGTCATTTTCTCCAACGTTCCCGTAAAGACAAGTGTTTTTCCGGCAATAGGGGAATCGTAGTTTGTGGTATCAACAAAATCTTCAACGGTGATTTCTTTGAGGAGTTTTTCAATTGTCTTGATATTGTGTTCTTCTTGAAAGAATTCGACAATATCCGTTGCCATGTTGGCTCCGATACCGTCAATTTCAACCAGTTTTAAGGTTTCTTTGTTTATCATATCTTGCATAAAGGAATGAAAACTGCCGTAATTTTGAGCAATTAGTCGAGCGGTTGCTGTTCCAACTTGTCTAATCCCCAAAGCGTAAATGAATCTGGGTAAGTCTATTTTACGTTTGCTGTTAATAGCGTTAAACAGTTTTTCCACGGATTTTTTACCCCAACCATCCCGACTTTCCAAATGTAATCCTTGGCAAGATTGGTGCGAAAACAAATCGCCGTCGGTATTACGTCTTTCTAAAGAAAATATATCCGGCGGACTTTGTAAAATTCCCTCCTGATAAAATTCTTCGACGATTTTGCTTCCCAGTCCTTCAATGTCAAAAGCTTCGCGGGATACAAAGTGTTTGATCCGTTCAATGGCTTGTGCCGGACAAGTCAGACCTCCGGTACAACGGCGGACAGCTTCATCCTCCTCCCGAATGGCATGGGCTCCGCATTCCGGGCAGGTGTGCGGAAAAATAAATTCTTGCGAATCCTCAGGACGTTTTTCCGTTAAAACTTCTACTACCTGCGGAATAACGTCTCCGGCTCGTTGGATAATGACCGAATCTCCAATTCTTATATCTTTGCGTTTGATTTCATCTTCATTATGTAAGGTTGCGTGAGAAACAATGACGCCGCCGACGTTAACCGGTTCTAAATCTGCAACCGGAGTTAATGCTCCGGTGCGTCCGACTTGAATTCGGATGTTTTGGATGGTGGTAACAGCTTTCTCTGCCGGAAATTTGTGAGCAATCGCCCAACGTGGTGTGCGGGTCAGAAAGCCCAAACGCTCCTGTAAGGCAATGTTGTTGACTTTGTAAACCATCCCGTCAATATCATAAGGTAAAGAAGAGCGAATCTCGGCTAAATCCGTAAAACTTTGTTCAATTTCTTTTAAACTGTGGCAGAGTTTGTTATTCGGGTTTACCGGAAAGCCCCATGCTTTTAAATGATTGAAGAAATCCTCCTGAGATTCCCACATACGTTCGGAGACTTCTCCCCAAGTATAAGCAAAGAGGCTTAATTTTCTTTCTGCCGTAATTCGCGAATCCAATTGTCTTAAGGAGCCGGCGGCGGCATTTCTCGGATTTGCGAAAGTTTTTTTGCCCTCCGCAGCATTTTTTTCGTTTAAATCGAGAAAATCTTGTTTAGACATGTAGACTTCGCCACGGATTTCCAAAATTTCAGGAACGTTGCCTTTGAGAACTAAAGGTAATTGGCGAATCGTTTTTAAGTTGGCGGTAATGTCTTCTCCCGTAGTGCCGTCGCCGCGGGTTGCACCTTGTACAAAAACACCGTTTTCATAACGGGCAGAGAAGGATAATCCGTCAATCTTTGGTTCGCTCATAAAGGAAATTTCTTCTGAGGTGTTCAGAAATCTTTTAACACTCATAATAAACGACTCGAGCTCTTCAATGGAAAAAATATCTCCAAGGGATAACATAGGGAATCGATGCGAAACTTTGCCGAAATCCGTGTTTATTTTGGCTCCGACACGGTGCGACGGACTGTCTGCCCGGATGAGATGAGGGAAACGTGCTTCAATTTGGTTGTTGCGGTGTTTTAGTTCATCGTATTGCGAATCTGTTAAATAAGGTTCATCATTCTGATAATAGGCAATATCAGACTTTTCCATCTCTTCAGCCAGATATTCGAGTTCTTTCTTTGCTTCTTCTTCGGTTAAGGTATTAATCTCTTTCATCGAATCCCTCTTATCTTATTAATGAGGTTACTATAGTTTTTTTATGGTACTTTTTCTATAATAAAAGTTTTCTTTTCAGGCAAAAATAAAAAGCGGAAGTTTTAAACTTCCGCTTTCGGGTGATTTTTCAGCAGGTTATTTTTCCGGAGAAACAATCATCATCATTTGGCGACCTTCCATTTTCGGCTCCGAATCGATTTTAATCAATCCTTCCAAGTCTTCCAAAATATTATTCAAAACCTCTTTACCCATGTCGTTGGCATTCATCTCACGACCTTTGTAACGCATGGTAAATTTAACCTTATTGCCTTGGCTTAAGAACTTTTTGGCTTGTTTTATTTTTACTTCATAGTCATGCGTGTCAATCATCGGACGAAGCTTAAGTTCTTTAATTTCCACAACCTTTTGGTTCTTTTTTGCTTCGTTTTTGCGTTTTTGAACTTCGTATTTGTATTTGCCGTAGTCTAAGACTTTGCATACCGGCGGTACGGCCTGTGGTGAAATTTCAATTAAATCTAAGCCGGCATCATCGGCAATTTGTAATGCTTCTCTGATAGAAACAATTCCGCGGTTTTCTCCGTTTTCGTCAATCAGGCGAACTTCTTTGACCCTAATCTCTTCATTAATGCGTGGTCCGTCGTCCTCACGTACTGGCGCATTGGTATTCTCTCTAGCTATTGTAGCCTCCCAAAGTTGTTAAATTAATCATACATATAATACAAAGTTGATAGGTATTATCAAGTGAAATATTGAGAATTATAAGCTTCTTTAATAAAGAATCTTTATCCTGTCCATTGTATATATGCACACGTATCCTTAAATTATATATACTTATTTCTTAATTTTTCCTTTTCAATAGACCTTGACTCGCAAAAAAAATTTATGTATTATCAAACTCGTATCAAACAAGTTTTCCTTTTATTAAAAAAATGTTTATTTTTTTTGAAAAAAGTTATTGACATTGGAACATGACTGTCATATAAACCACCACGTTGTCGGATGGTGCGACAGTTTGAAAAGCTGAGATACATTTTACCGGCAAG
>CAZFRT010000040.1:0-11620 GCA_964521455.1 uncultured Azospirillum sp. | reverse complement strand
TAATTGTTTCCGGAGATTTACGATTGACCAATAAAAACTCTGTCTTTCCCTTAAACGGTTTGTACAAACTCAAAAGAAGCTCCTGAGCTTTCGCTGTGTTGGCACCGATAACTATTCTGTCCGGATTGAAAAAATCATGAATGGCAAAACCTTCCCGTAAAAACTCCGGCAAAGACACCACATCACAGCTGGCACTCGGATTAACCTGCTTAATAATGGCTTCCACTTCGTCTCCGGTTCCGACCGGAACTGTTGACTTTGTTGCAACAACGGTATATCCGGTCAAATATTGAGCCAATTCTTCAGCCGCCGCATAAATATACTGCAAATCGGCCTCTTTAGTTTCCGGATGAGGTGGTGTTCCCACCGCAATCATAACCAAATCAGCATCTTTAACGGCAGTTTCCATATCTGTTGTAAAAGAGATGCTTCCTTTTTTCAGATTTTTCTGAAACAACTCTTCCATACCGTCTTCATAAATTGTGATTTTGCCGCTGTTCAATGAGTCTATTTTCTCGGAGATTTTATCAACACAAACAACTTTGTTTCCGAGTTCTGCCAACCCGACACCTGTCGGAAGTCCGACATATCCCGTCCCAATAATTGCAACTTTCATCATCAGTCCTTATTTTTGTTACTTTCTGCATTCATATTACCAAGCGGATAATTTTATGCAAACAATTAAACCAAGCTTTCCACTACTTGTAAGGCCACCTTCAAACCGTCAATTGCCGCACTGGAAATTCCGCCGGCATATCCGGCTCCCTCCCCACAAGGATACAAGCCGTTGATATTGCTTTGCAAGGTATCATCTCTCACAATTCTGACCGGGGAGGAACTTCTGGTTTCCGGTCCGGTTAAAACCGCATCATACGAGGCAAATCCTTTGAGCTTTTTATCCATCTCCACAATGGCCTTCCGCATGGTATCAACCACATATTCCGGCAAAACATAAGCCAAATTAGTAAAATGAACCTGCGGATTATAAGACGGCTCCACATTTCCCCAATCTTCCGATTCTTTATTTTTAAGAAAATCTCCCGCCAACTGAGCCGGAGCATGATAATTTCCGCCACCGACACGAAAAGCCGCTTCTTCAATTTTTCGCTGAAAATACATTCCCGCCAAAGGATGTCTTGAGCCAAAATCCTCAGGAGTAACACCAACCAGCAAAGCAGAATTGGCATTGACTTTCTTTCTGGCAAACTCACTCATTCCGTTGGTAACCACACCGCCTTCTTCAGAAGCTGCAGCAATCACCTGCCCGCCCGGACACATACAGAAGGTATAAGCGGAACGCCCGTTTGGCAAATGCACCGCCAGTTTATAATCTGCTGCCCCGAGCTTGGGATGACCGGCAAAACGACCGTATTGTGATTCGTCAATCATATATTGACGGTGCTCTATTCTGGCTCCGACCGAAAACGGCTTTTGCTCAATTTTAACACCGGCGGAATACAACATCTCAAACGTATCTCTGGCACTGTGCCCCACTGCCAAAATCAGCCTTTCGCACGGCAACTCATAACTTTCTCCGTCAATAACACCTACTTTAACCGACTTCAACTTGTCATTTTCCACAACCAATCCGTCAAGCTTATGCCCGAAACGATATTCCCCACCCAAAGAAATAATCTTTTGCCGGATATTTTTGACCATAGCTGTCAGATTATCCGTTCCGATATGCGGTTTTGCCAAATAAAGAATTTCTTCCGGAGCACCGGCTTCCACAAATTCTTGTAAAACCTTCTTCATATATTGGTCTTTTTTAACTCCGGTCATCAGCTTTCCGTCAGAGAAAGTTCCGGCTCCGCCTTCCCCGAACTGTACATTTGACTCCGGCTTTAAGCTTCCCGTCGCCCAGAAAGTCTCCACATCTTTCCGGCGTTCCGAAACCTCTTTTCCCCGCTCCAACAAAATCGGATTTAAACCGGCCTCCGCCAAAGCCAACCCGGCCAACATCCCGGCCGGCCCTGTTCCGGCAATAACCGGCCTCGGTTGCACTGGTTTGGCGAACTCCCGAACCACAACGTTTTTGACATTTTTAATCAGCTCCACATCTTTCCATGCCAAAATAGTGGAAATATAGTCTTCATCCCCATCCACCATCATATCCAGAGAATACACAAAATGCACATTGGTTTTGTTTCGGGCGTCAATGGAACGCTTTGCAACTTTTATATCCAGAATATACTCCGGAGCCAATCCCGTTTTCATGGAAACAATTTCTTTTAACGCCGACAAATCGGTATCCAAATCCGCCTTAATTCCGTTTACTCTTATCATCTGTTCAATCCGTGGTTATATTTTTTACAAACTTAACATTATTCTTGATAAAAGCCACGAAAATTTATATGATAGCCCCATGAAAAAAGAACTGAACTTATTTATTATCTGGAACAATGCCCGCAATAAGGAAAATGAAATCCTTGGTGACATTGCTCAAAACTACGAAATCCGTCAGGTTTACAATATAACTTGGTCCCAAAACCTTTTTGCCGACAACTTAACCCGTTTCTATGGCAAAAAACTTCCTAAAAACTGTAAGAAACAACAAGAATGCGGAACAAACGCCTTTTTGCTCGTGGTTGTGTACGACCTACACCCCGCCATTAAAAACAACTTGAACGGCAATATCATCACCAGCAAATATCAATACCGCCAATGGACCGGCGGCGGACACCTCATCCACGCTTCGGATAATCAACAGGAAGCCGAAGAAAATTTATTGTTTCTTCTCGGAATAACAACCAAAGAATTTGAACAAACTCACCAAAAACCTTGGGACGGAAAAATCATTGATCTCAAAAGAGACATAACCGGAGCCGAGAACTGGAAAAATGAAGCAGATTTTCAAACCTTCCTGAAAAAACTTCCGAATATCAAACAGCAAAAAGCCGCAGATATTTTGCAGATTATGACCCCTAATCCCGCACTTACCTGCCGCTTTTTAAATGCCGCTAAAAAATTCTCACTGTTCAAAAAAAATCTTTATCAGGTTCAAATTAACAACAAAACCAAGCTTATCCGTATCAAAAAAGGCTAAGCTTTTTCATCTTCGTCTTCACTGTTTTCAAACAAAACTCTGAAAATCGGACGACGATACATCCATATATTGATAATTCCTAAAACAACCGACATTGAACCGAACAAATACAACAGATAATACCAGTTCAGTTCATTGGCAGACATCATCACATCCTGATTATTCACTCTCAAAAATGCAATTGAAACAGCAGTAACAACAAAAGTTGCAATAAACGCCAATGTCCAAATCTTATAAAGCACATTCTTCTTGACCAGAAAAGCCGTAACCACATACACCAAAAACATGGCTAAAAATAAATATAATTCCATCGTTCAAACTCCTAAAAAAGCAAATTATTATTTCAAGATATATGCTTGTTTTCGGAGTTTTCAATTCCCCAAAGAAAAAGACTGCCCCGAGAGGCAGTCTGAAAAGTTTTTTGGCTGGATTAACCGAAAATTCTTTTTTTCAGATCTGTCAAAGTACAAATTGCACCAATGACAGCTCCAATGATAGCACCGATAGTAGCAGCACTCATTGAAAATCCTGAAAAAAGGAAGAATAAACCGGCACCGACGATAGCTCCACCCAAAGCCAGTTCGCAAAGGGCATAGAGAGCACCGATAATATTACAAAATCCACCACAAACTTTTAATACGAGCCATCCGATGAAGATGACAACGAGAATTGTTACCATATCTCAATATATTTTTTTGTTAATACTCTTTTTTATAAATCAGTCCGACAGTCGTCAAACTTCTTAAAGTTCAAAGTCTCAGGTCCGTCAAAATCAGAAATGTCTCGTCGTAAAAGTCCTAAACCGCAAAGTAAAAGACCTAAACATCAAAACTCATCCAATCAAACAACAGTCCCAAATCCTCAAACAAAAACTCAACAACCGTTAAGTCCGATTAAAAAGATTATTAGATATCCACGGGAAAACCCAAAAGGCAAAACCCCATAAGCAAAATGTCCTCTAATAATATTTTATATGATATTATCATAGCACATTTTTAGACGAAAAACAACTCTTATTAGGGGAAGAAAATCAAGACTACAAAGTCGGCCACTTACCTTCGGAAAGTTCCTTCAAACTCTTGTGTTCCTTATCAAACTTGGCACTGTAAACCCAAAAATTGGCCATAACCCGCTCAATATAAATTCGGGTTTCTCGAGCCGGAATAGTCTCAATAAACATCAGCGGATCATTACCATACTTCATCTTTTTCTGCCACTTAAGCAAATTCCCCGGACCGGCATTGTAAGCTGTTGTCAGAAAGAACAAATTCCCGTTGATAAACGGTTTTTCCAGAAGATAATTAACATATTTCTGACCTGTTTCCAGATTATATTCCACATCAAGCAATGGCGTATGGTCTTTTTTCAAACTCCGGTCTTTGGTAATATGAAAAGCCGTGTTCGGCATTAACTGCATCAATCCCTTGGCTCCCGCTCCGCTACCTGCGTTTGGCATAAATCCCGATTCTTGCCGAACCAATGCCAAAACCAATGCCCTGTCGAGTTTCCAACCGCTTTTAGGTTTCCAATTGGGAGCCGGATAAGCCAGATGGTCATAAAAAATTGATTGGTCATCTTTCTTGAGTTGATTTGAAATTAAAATTCCCAATGCGTGCATTTTATACTGATCGGCAATATACATCGCCGCCTCTTTCTGCTTATCACTCATATTCTTCAAATCAGCCCGAAGTTCTTTCTCTGCCAAATCTTTTCGTTTGGCATGAACAAGAATAATCGCCCGACGAATAGCCGGAGAGGAAAGTAATTCATTGAGATATTCATAATTGCTGAAATCATTCAGATAAGAGGCACCCGACCAGTTATAATCCATCGGTTTGCCAAGCTTATAATTGGCTAAAATGCCATAAAACGTCCGTTTGTATTTTGAAGCTTGACGCAAAAGTTTTTCCGCTTCCGTCTTATTTTTACGTTTCAACTGAGCTCTGTATCCCCAATAAGCTCCTGCAGAAACCAACCATTCATCATTATCGTTAAGTTTTCCGAGCTTACTGAAATATTCTGACGCTAACTTATAGTTTTTCAATCGCCACGCCGCCAACCCGCCAAACCAATAAGCCGTAGCGTCTTGACTGCGGCGGGTCGCTTTTTCCACCCACTTCAGAGCCAAGACATCTTCATTATCCAAAAAATAAACTGTCGCCAATGTTGCCGACATCGCATCATATTCCCGATTCGGAATAATCATTCTAAACTTTTTATCTTCCAAAATTGCTCGAGCAGCTCGTGTTTTTCCCTTATTGATATTTTTTCTAAACTCGGTAACTTTTTTCCGTACAAAAGTTCTGTCTGCCGGAGATAAATTTTCATACAAATTATTAAACCAACTGTATGGAGAAAAAAATCTCGGTTTATTTTCCCGAACAGGAACAGTCAATCCTTCTTCTCTACCTTTTCTGGCTGCCAAGCGGTAAATTGCATCGGCTTGAGGTAAATCCCCATATTTTTCCAACCATATCTGTAATTCCACATATTTACTTTTATAGGTTTTGGAGAGATATTTTTCAGCCAAAACATGTCCCATAAGAATATCACTGTCCAAATCTTCAATCAGATTATTAACAGTTCGAAAATCCTCTTTTTCTAAAGCTTTGAAAATTTTCTTGTAGGTTGTTACATCATCTCGGGAAACATATAGATAAGAAAGAATTTGATTATAGCAGTTATTGTCAATAATCGGACGGGCAAACACATCCGAAAGGGTTATCATGCACCAACACCCTAAACAACATAACCAAACCGCTGTTTTCCTAATCAACTTCTCCACGCTTTTTCTGTTACTGTTTTTTCAACCAACGAATTCTACCGGCACAATCCTGTTGTGTCATATTTTTAACACGACATCTGTTGACAATAATGTTCGGAAGCTTATCCATCGTATAACAGCCTTCTCCCAGAAGTGTATAAGACAAATAAGTTTGTTCATTCGGATTAACACTGACAAAACTCAGTGTTGTCTCAAGCTTTGGCCACTTTAAACGAACACTTAAATTATTAAGCTTACGATCCAAAGTCGTCATAATATTAAACCGCACGTTGCACATAATCGTTCCGCTTAAAGTTTGTTCCAAAGAAAAATCGCTGTAATAAAGAAAAATCAGAGCATCATCCTCCGGCATGGCTTCTCCGTCTTTAACCACCTGCCGCATTGATGTACGACCTCTTTTAGAACCATCCAATGTTGGTCTCATAACTTGAGGAACATAACGTTTTTTTCCTTTCTGTTCGGAAAGTCTTTTTTCGGTTTCTATAATTTCGTCCTTGGTAACTTTTTCACCGGCATACGTAGTTACATCAGATTTTGCTGCCGTTCTTTTCACCGGAGCACGGCGGGCTCTCGGATTGGAAAGAATATCTCTGTTACTGACCACAGGAGCTTTTTTTTCCGCTTTCACAGGTTCCGAAACAGGAACCTCATCAAAACTCTCATCCCCAAACATCTGAGCAGAAGCATTGATGCCGCAAATAAGAAACATAACCGCGGTCAAACACATCCAGTTTGTTTTTTTCATCAACGCCCTCATTTTCTTCCCCTTTTATATTATTTGATGCGGGACAAAATACTTGATGCCGAGTTAAGAGAATCAACGGCTTCACCATAAGCCTTATTCATTTCTTGAGTATCTTTTTCCTGAGCGGTTTTCTTAGCTGCTTTCTCTTCATCATAAGAAATTTTCTTAAACTCTTTATAATAGTCCGGCTCCTTAGAAGATACAAACTTAAACAGGCCTCCACAATCACTGTTTCCATAAGAGGACATCGACATAGAAGACTGACTATCAGCGGCAGTGCAGGAACTAACCTTAAAATCCGTATTGCCTAAAAGCAGAAAACATCTGTCAGACTGTAATCTTGAACTCAAAGTAAGTTGCTTATAAGCTTTAATTGCCGGCATATCAACAGAAGCATTCACTTCTATCGGGGTAACTTTTTCCGTTGCCGAAGTCGCACGAACATAACGACCGTCATTGTTCATTTTGTTCTTTTCATCACTGCGTTTTAATTCTTCGTCAATCACTCCGTTAATAACCTTGTCTTTCCAGTTGAGCAGAACTGTAGCACCGCTGATATCTTTCGGTGAACGGTTATAAAAAGTAACTTTAAACTCACAGGCCACAACATCCCCGTCCGTATTTTTAACGGAAGCAATATCATGAACTTTGAACAAAACGGCATCGGATTTTCCCTTTGCACGAGCAGAAACAGCCTTATTTTTAGCCGAAGTAGCAATATCGTCTGTGTTTTGAGCCTGAGCCCCTGAGAGGCAGACCCCAGCCAGCATAGCGGCCACAACACCCGTAAATAGTTTATTTTTGCTCATAAAACGCATTCCTTAAAAAGTTAAACCTGTGAAATTTTCTAAATAATAATTCAGTTTCTTTTAATTTACCAATAAATTATGAAAAAAAAGATAACATCATTGCATAATTTTTTTTGCCAACCGTAACAAATCCACCCAGGCTTTTGCCTTTTGCCCGGAGTTTCTTAACAAATACGCCGGATGAAAAGTAGCCAAAACAGGCACAATGCTTCCATCACTTTTCTTATAATCAAGCCACTTTCCCCGCAAACGGGAAATCGGCTCCTCCGTTTCCAACAAAGCATTGGCGGCACTGCCTCCCAAAACGACAATCGCATCAGGAGAAATTAAATCAATCTGCCTCTTCAAAAACGGTAAACAAACGGCAATTTCCCCATCGGTAGGCGTTCTGTTTCCGGGCGGACGCCAAGGCAAAACATTAGTAATGTAGCAGGAAGTTCTGTCAATATTAATCGCCTTCAACATCTTGTCTAAAAGTTGTCCGCTTCTGCCGACAAAAGGTTGCCCGATACGATCCTCGTCTGCTCCCGGAGCTTCGCCGACCAACATAATTTTTGAAGAAGGATTACCTCCGCCGAAAACCGTTTTCGAAGCAGTCAGTTTCAAAGCACAACCGTCAAAACTCTCTACCAACGCCCGTAAATCTTCCAAAGTTTCAGCTTTGGCACACAACTCTCGGGCATTTTGCCGAGCCGTAATATTAGCCTGAGCCAATTCCGTAGTCGCCTGCCTGGAAACGCTTTCAACAGGTTTAGGTACGGAAACTGAAGTTTTGAGCGAAACAGGTTCGGATGTATTTTTCCCAAAAGGAACCTCACCGAAAGTTTCATCCACTCCGGCATCGATATACCACTCCAAAATCTGTTTTAAGGTCATATTTTCATTCATAATAAAACAAAGTAAATCAATTGATTTTTTTTGCAATAATAAATAAGTTGTTTACACATATTTAGTGTATTAAATAACAATTTGTTATTGTATGATTGAAAAATTTCTATAAGATAAATTTTAAGATTCTTAAATCATACATTTTTCAGGATAATTTCTTAAAATGGCAAAATTCGGGTACCTATTTTTTTTGATTGCGGGAATTATTACATTTAATTCCTGTTCCAACCTTTTGGACGAACAAAAAGACAATAATTCCGCAAATGTAAATATTGTATATAAAGACCCGTCTTTACAAAAATCCTACGGAGCCTATCTTGCCGGAAGGGTTGCCCATCTCCGCCGCAATTTCAACAAAGCCGCAGACTACTACATCAAAGCTCTGAATGATGACCCTAAAAATCAGGATCTTATCAGCCGCTTATATGTCATCCTCGCTTCACAAGGACGCATTGAAGAAGCCGCAAAATACGCACGCCAATCGTTGCAAAACGGAGATAATAACAATTTCACCTACATCATCATCGCCGTTGAAGAGATGAAAAAAGGACAATACCAAAACGTAAACGCCACAATTAATAAACTTGACGGCCCCGTATACAAACAATTTATCATCCCGTTAATGTCCGCATGGGCTTATGCCGGACTTAACGAACAGGATAAAGCCATGAAAGCCCTCTCCGGCATCAGCAAAGAAAAAAGCTTTAAAGCCCTTTATCATTTCCATGCCGGAATGCTCAACGACTATTTTGACCACAAAGATGAAGCTCAAAAGCACTACGAAGTTATTGTCAATGAAGAAACTTTGGAAATGTCTTTCCGAGCTTTGCAGGTTATCACCAATTTCTACCTCCGTACCGGACAGAAAGATAAAGCCGTTGCTTTGTCGCAAAAATACAACGACGAAAAACTCATGGCTGACATGCTCCGTCGGTTAGACAACAACGTTACCAAGGCCGATCCGAAAGAAACTAAAAAAATTATTGACGATCCGAACAAAGGAATGTCTGAGGCTTTGTTCAGCATTGCCGCAACCCTGCGTCAGGGAGCCTCAGGAATTGACATCGCTCACATTTTCATCTGCCTGTCCATTTACTCTAATCAGGACTATGATTTAGCCAAACTTCTTCTGGCCGACATTCTTGAAAACAGAGAAATGTATGAAGAAGCCAACGAAATCTATGAACAAATTCCTGAAAGCTCAGAAGCCTACTATTCCGTTCAGGTAAAAAAAGCCAATAACTTGGTTGCCATGCAGGATTATCCGGGAGCTGAACTTTTACTGAAATCTTTGGCTTTGGAAACCCCTAATAATTACCAATTGCTACTCGATTTGGGAGACATCCTCCGTATTCGTAATAAACAGGAAGAAGCTATCAAATATTACGAATACGCGATAAAAAGTGTTCCGCAAATTGAATCTCAACACTGGATTCTATACTATGCCTTGGGAATTTCTTATGAACGCAACGATCAATGGAAAAAAGCCGAACAAAACCTGAAAACCGCTATAGATTTAAGCCAGGAACATTATCTTGTATTAAATTATTTGGGATACAGCTGGCTCAAACGAGGCGAAAATATTGAAGAAGCCTTCGGTATGATTGTTGATGCTTACAACCAGTCTCCGAATGACGGAAATATTGCTGACAGCTTAGGCTGGGCTTTCTACACTTTGGGAATGTATGATAATGCGATTATTTATCTGGAAAAAGCCAACCAGATGGAACCGGCAAACGCCCTCATCAGTGATCATCTCGGAGACGCATATTGGTTCGGCGGACGACAAAATGAAGCCCGTTTCCAGTGGAAACACGCTTTAACTCTGGAAGATGACAGCGGGGAAGTAAACAGAAAAGCTACAAAACGCAAAATCAGAGAGGGAATTAGCGAAAACAAAATCCCTGATTTTGATAAAAAATTAATTGAAGAGAGGATATCAACAATCATCAAGGAATAATCTCTTTTGACAAACAATAAAAAACAGGCTAATATTTAAGCCTGTTTTTTTATTAGAAAAAGAAACTTTTATGTTAAATCTAAAATTATATTATTATGAACTACAAATCAAAATTGGTACTTTTTGCAAAATCTGCAGGACGTATCATTATCACTATCCTGATGATAGTAGTTGTCCTGTTTTGCATAAAGTTTATTGCCGGACAACTCGTTGATATTTTATTCTGGCTCAATGACTTATTTAAACATCCACACTATTAATCTGACACCAGAAACATAAAAAAAGGGCTTCCAACCAATCGGTTGAAAGCCTTTTCACTTTTTAACAAAGAAATATTAACGCAACTCTGCTCCGCATTTCTGCTTAACAGCCACAATAACCTTGTTCATTAGATTTTCAATATCCTGATCCGTATAGGTTTTTTCCTTCGGCTGGAAAGTAATTCCCAAAGCAATAGACTTTTTGCCCTCAGGAAGGTTCTCACCCTCATAAATATCAAACATCCGAACATCGGCAATATGTTCTTTATCGGCATTACGAGCGGCAGCTATCAAATTGGTAGCTAACACATTCTTATCGACCACAAAAGCCAAGTCCTTATCAACCGGCTGGAATTGCGACAATTCAAGACGTTTTCTGGCTTTATCCTGAGTATTTCTCGGCAAAGGAATATTGTCGGCATACACTTCAAAAGCCATAACCCGTTGCTTTAATCCGAACTTTTTGCAAACATTCGGATGTAACTCTCCGAAATAAGCCAAAACATTCTTACCTAAGCGAATACTTCCCGAACGCCCCGGATGATAATAAGCCGGAGCATCCATAGAAATCTGCGGATTTTCATAAGGCCCTTTTGCCGCTGCAATAACGGCCAAAACATCAGCCTTAACATCAAACACGTCAAAAGCTCTCGCCTCACCTGTCCAATGCTTTTTGGAAGTTTGACCGCAACGAATACCGGATACCATAAATTTTTGTTCTCCCGGTTTACGTCCGAAGAATTCCGGTCCGGCTTCAAAAAGGGAGACATTACCATATCCGCGAGCAATATTATTTTTCAAACCGATAAGCAAGTTTGGCAACAAAGACGGACGCATCTCATTCAAATCAGCCGCAATCGGATTATGCAGAATAATCGCTTCGTTCCCTTTACGGAAATATTGAGCCAATTCGGCATCCGTAAAGCTCCAGGTAACCGTTTCATACATTCCCCGAGAAGCCAATTCATGCTTCATCGTAACAATATTGCGTTGAAGCTGATTCAAAACTTGTTTCGGAAAAGTTTCGTTCGGCAAAGATTCCGCAGGAATTTCATTTAATCCGATCATACGAACGATTTCCTCCACCAAATCATGTTCACCCTCAATATCACCTCCTTTGTGCACGG
>CAZFRT010000039.1:0-11676 GCA_964521455.1 uncultured Azospirillum sp. | reverse complement strand
GTTGCTCGGTCAGTTTGATTTGGTTGGTATTCCTCCTGCACCTCGCGGAATGCCTCAAATTGAAGTTACTTTTGATATTGACGCCAACGGTATTGTAAATGTTTCTGCAAAAGATAAAGCAACCAATAAAGAACAGGCAATTCGTATTCAGGCCAGCGGTGGTTTGTCTGATGCCGATATTGATAAAATGGTAAAAGACGCCGAAGCCAATGCTGAAGCCGATAAGAGAAAGAAAGAATTGGTTGAAGCCAAAAATCAGGCAGAAGGTTTGGTTCATGCAACTGAAAAAACTTTGAAAGAACACGGTGATAAGGTCAGTGCTGCTGAAAAGTCTAAGATTGAGGACGAATTAAAAGCTCTGAAGACAGCAATTGAAGCTGAAGATTTAACCGTTATCAAAGAAAAGACTGAAAGCTTGATGCAGGCCTCTCTGAAGCTCGGCGAAGCTATGTATAAACAGGCTGATGCTTCCGGTGCTGCCGGAGAACAAGCTCAGGCAGGTGCTGAACAAGCACAACCTTCCGGTGATGAAAAAGTCGTTGACGCTGACTTTGAAGAGGTTAAGTAATATTTTTACCCCGATGGGTAAAAATATTACTGTAACCCAGAGTAAACTTTAGCGAGAGAGGGCAGCGACAGCCACCGAAACGAGCTTAAGTTCCTCTGTGGACCCAGCGAAGATCTTAATGAAGAAGCCCTTCCGAAAAGAGGGGCTTCTGAATTTAGATACCGCTGCAAGAAGAATATTTTTACCCCGATGGGTAAAAATATTACTGTAACCCAGAGTAAACTTTAGCGAGAGAGGGCAGCGACAGCCACCGAAACGAGCTTAAGTTCCTCTGTGGACCCAATGCTAAGCAAAAACCACCTTTTTAGGTGGTTTTTGTCTGTAAATTCTTTGGAATATCTTATTGAGCAAGGAAAATAAAATGACCGCGGCGAAATTAGATACCTAAGGAAAATCTTAAAAAAGCCCATCCGGAAAGATGGGCTTTTGGGTAGAAATAAAAAAGAACCCCCTCTGAAGTTATCAAAGGGGGCAAAGGTTTACTTAGTATAATCTTGATTGTGCATCATCATAAGACGCTCTTCAAGAGTTGTTTGTTTTCCTGCGTTAGATACAGGTGCCTTAGCAGAATTTTCTCCCTTATTAGCGTCATAAGCACCGCCGGTATTTCCGCTCATGGCAGCCATTAACTCCTCGTTTGTAAGTTGTTTAGGCTCAGCTTTGCGGGCTTCGACTTCCGCTTTGCGCTCTTTAACGCTTCCGGTTTTTGTTTGTTCGGCTCCTTGTTGGGTTGCCGGAGCTTCACTATTGGCACGCAAGTTCGGATCCTCATTACCAAGAGCGTTCATCGTGAACTCTCCGAATTCGGCTTGTCCATAATCGAAATTCTTCCGACGTTCGATTCTCTCCTTGTCTTTTCGAGCCTGTTCTTTTTGAGCGGCTCTCTTTTCCTGCCACTGACCGACCCTGTCTTTAAGTCCGCCAAGAGCTTTGCTGAAGGAGAAACTTCTCCATTTACTTTTCTTAACAGTTTCATTTTCTGTTGTCTTGGCTGCTTCTCTGAAGGCTGTCTCGGTTTTGCCGGTTGTATCCTGAGTTAATACCGGAATCATTCCTGTCGGAGTAGCAAGAGAGGCTGCCGGAGATTTATTCTCTGTTGTTTTGGAACCACCGAACAATCTTCCAAATAAGGACTTTTTCTTCGGTTTTTCCTCAGCGGTTTTCTCTGCAACCGGTTTTTCCTGAGTGGCAGGAGCCTTTTCTTCTTTAGCTTGAGGAGCAGGTGCATTGCGAATAACTCGTCCATGTATATCAAAGTTGCCATGTCCTTCGACGGTTGCCGCTTTTTTCTTGTCCTCTTCCTTGTTCAAACCTTCAACCTCATTGTAGGCTACATCGCCGGAAGTGTCTTCGTAAAAGACGTTGTCTCCCTGCAAAGCACTCAGATTCGGGTTCTCCGGTGTCGGGCCTTTTTCTTTGTCTTTACCTGGAACTGGAGCAACAATTCCTCCGACGTCAAGACCTTTCTTACCTCCGTTATCATGTGGTGGCGTCGGATTCTTTTCTTTACCCGGGGCACCAATAATTTTATCCGTTCCTTTTCCTCCCGGAACAGTACCGGTATTCTCAACAGGTTTTTCAGTCGGTTTCTTGCCGGTAATTTTATCTTTCAAAGCACCAAAACGCTTAGAAATACCTTTGCTAACCTTGCTCATAAATCCGACACCGCCCCAGATAGCCGTTACACCAGGTTTATCAGTGTATTGGACGTCGGTATGCGTAAGAGTAGTTTCTGTTGTTTTTACATCGTAAATTGAACCATGATCAGCATAAGTTGTATACCTGTCTCCGTTTGGATCTGCAACGAGATTTCCGTCAGCGGTTTGTGAGGCATTAAAGCTTAAAACACCGTCATCTTGATAAGGTGTATCAGGAACATATCCAACTTGGTTGCTGGCACTGACATACCCGTCAATCTGTTGAAATGCCCCAATAGATTCCGGTGTAAGGTTAACACCATCCGGTCCGATACTTCCGGCCAGACTGTTGACTGATTCGGTAGAAACACCGGTTTGGGCAGTCCATCCGTCGCCAAATACTTTATGGTTACCATGAGAGTGAACATCCGCGCCCCCTTGAACATGGTGAATAGTATCTGTCGGGGCGATAGCACCGGCATCATGTGCAGTTAACAAGTAACGATAAGGATCAATGTTTGTTCCGTGTTCTGCGTTATAGGCGTTAATGGAGTCAACTCTCTGTTGCAACAATTCAGGATTGTCGGCATACCATTGGTTAAGGATATTTTTAGCCCCGTCGACAACGCCTTCTTTATAAGCAACCTCTGTTTTTGTTTCAGTTTGTTGGGTTGTAATTTCTGCTCTGTTTTGGAAAATGGTGTTGTCCTGCCATGCGTTATTGATAGCGTCAACAGCGGCGTTACCGGCCATACGACCCATTTGGGCACCGCCGTAAGTCGCTCCGGCCATTCCTACGGCCCAAAGGAGACTCTCACCCTTGCCGAGTCCACCTTCACGAGCTTGTTTATATCCTTCTAATGCACTTCCTCCGGAACCGATAACAATTGCGGCGGTTCCGAATGTGGCGGCCAGTTCCGGATTTCCGGTCATGCTGAATGCGGCGGCGGCACCGGCACAAGCTGAGGTGGCAATAGCAACGTGAGCTGCATGGTCTTTTTTGAATTCTTTCCAACCATATTTCTGGCCGAGCTTTTTAGCCTGTTTTTTACGTTTATAAATCATCCAAGCTGTGGTACCAATACCGACAGCAGCACCGGTAATTGTTGCGGCAGTAGTTCCGTAAGAGGCTCCAATGGCTCGTGTGGCCATAGTAAAGGCTGTCGCCATACCAAATGAAGATAAAGCCTTTGTTCCGATTTGCTTTGCCAGCTTTTTACGGATTTCTGCCTTACTAGGCTTACCATCCATTCGAGCTCCGGCAAGCTTGTCAATATCGGCAACTTTGTCATAAAGTTTACCAATGACTGGGGCTTTCGGATCACCTGTTTTCTGAGCCAACCGGTGAGCAAAGGCATCAACGGTGTCTACCTGATGGTCAATAGCGGCTTCATATCCGGCAGGGGAAATCTGCATCGGTTTTTGAGCAGCTTCTTTCTTAACCAATAAGCCCCTCAGTTTTTTATCATCGGTATTTTTCAGAAAATCTGCTTCCCAAGCCTGATATTCCGGAGTTGTGTGATATTTGTCATCAATATTTGTGTCCGGATGTGTTTCAACATACATCGCACCCAAATATTGATCTAAATCCATACCACCCAAATGTTGTTTGATTTCATTGTCAATACCGGCAAGGATTTGCTCCTGAGTTTCACCGTTAGCTTTTCGGTCGGCAAATTCCTGTTGATATTCAAGTTTCTGAACAAATTCTGCGGCATATTGCGGATTTGTAAATTTATCCGGAGCTTCGGCAACACCCTGAATGGTTTCTTCAGAGTTATGAATAGCGAAAAGTTTGTATTTTAAGTTTTCGTTTAAGCCTTGTTCCAAACCTTCTTTAGTTATAGGTTCTTTGCTGCCCAAAGATTTCATAACTTCATCATTGGCTGTCAGTTTAATGACGGTGGCAAGTTTACCTTCCGGATCAACAACAAAACCTTCTTTATATTCCACATGTTTTGAACCGTCTTTCGGGTCAATAAACTGTGGAATCGGAGCCATAACATCTTCAACAACAGGTTTTTGAGCAGCTTCTTTTTCAGCCAGTAAAGCCTGTAAATTTTTATCTTCGGTATTTTTCAGATATTCAGCTTCCCAAGCCTGATATTCCGGAGTTGTGTGATATTTGTCGTCGATATTAGTATCCGGGTGTGTTTCAACATACATCGCACCCAAATATTGGTCTAAATCACTGTTGGCTTTATCGAGTCGTTTCTGGTCTACGGTTTCCTTGTGTTGTTTGTCGACAAATTGGTATTGGCTGACTAAAGCAAGGGTCTCCGGGCTTAATTGCAAATCAGGAACCAGTTTATAAGCTTCGTCAAAACGTTTTTCGGCTTCTTCAGCACTCATTCCGTCCGGCAGATTCCACATATCGTCATATTCAGAAATCATTCCGTTTAGTTTTGTACGGTTGCTTTCAATAGTGGTTCGACGAGGGTCGTTTTCTTCCAAATCTTTTTCTCTGGCGGCCATCATGTCCATATAGCCTTGGTAGGTATCGGCAATGTTGGTTACATCGGCAAAATACAAACCTTCGTCTTTAGCTAAAGAATCAGTCAAAACATCTATTCTTTTGTTAATTGATTCAAGCTGAGCTTCCTGAGCGGATAAATCTGCATCAGGATTTCTTTTCTTGGCAGATTCAACAAATTTCTTCAAAGCGTCATGAGATGTTGCGAGAATAGAAGGAGGCGTTACTTCCAAAAGTTCCGGATTTTTTGTAAGCTTATCAGCAAAACGAATGTCAAATTCCATCCGTTTTTTATCATCAAGTTCATCTGCTTTTGAAGCCAATAGAGCGGCTTCCATAACAGATCCCTGAGCTTTGTTTAAGTCTTCGTCGGAAATTTCTTTCATATCATGCAGGGTGTTAACAATCTGCATATTGAATTTCATGGCGTTTTGGTCAGAATCCGCACTGCGGATACGGGCGGCTTCTTGGTGAAGATCGCTGCGTTCTTGCGGAGTCATTCCTTTATATTGTTCTTTTGTAACACCGGTAACTTCCAAAGTTTTTTTCTCATCATCGGAAATATCGTCATCATCCCCGCCCCAAACGGTTTCAGTGTCGTTCATAACAGCTGTCGCCATTTTTTCGTTGGCATCTTCAGTAGTGAGTTGATCAATAGTTATCCCTTTTTGAGCTTTACCTTTATCTTCGTCTTCGGAAATACGTCCGTCCATCCGCATTTGATATTCACGGATGGCATCATGCGTAGCATCGTCCAATTCCTGTCCTTCGTACTCATGTGGGGTGAATGCTTTATTGACAGATTCTTCTTGAGCTTTGGACATGTCATCATACATATTCTTCATTTTATCCGGAACGGCAACAACGTCTCCGCCGTATGGAACCATATCTTTTTCCAGGAGGCTGGAAATTTTTGCGTTAACAGCTCTGGTTTCTTCAGCAGAGGCTGATTTTAACACCTCATCTCTTGTGGCGATAAATTCTTCCACGGTTCCTTTTTCATCATATTCAAATTCGGCGGACATCTTGGCAAAAGCGTCTTCGATTTTTTCTTCAGGAGAACGTTTGTCTTCTTCTTTCATGCCAAGTTTGTCAGACCAAAAATTATAAGCTTCATCAGAGGCGAGATAATCCTCAATGGTTGCGTTTTCTTTACTTTCCTGGAATTTTTTGAACTCGTCGCTTTCGCGGATGGTGTTCAATTGAGTATCTGTAAATTGTTGTCTGTCAGCCATGGGATTTATCCTCAAAAAGTTTCAAATATGAAATTATATTACCATATTTTGTATATTTTGGCAATACGTTTTGTCTAATTTTAATGTAATTGTCATAAATATAACAAAAAACTATTAAAATTTGTTTACCGCTCTTGTCAAAAGCTTGCCAATTCGTTATAAACACCCTAAATAAGACATATCGCGATAATAAAAAATCTTTTAGTGCTGAGAATGATGACTGAAAAAGACTATTACGAACTTTTGGAAGTTGCCAAAGACGCTTCCGGTGATGAAATCAAAAAATCTTACCGACGTTTAGCCATGAAATATCATCCGGATCGTAATCCCGGAGATAAAGAGGCGGAAAACAGGTTTAAGGAAATCAACGAAGCTTATGACGTTTTGAAAGACGAACAAAAACGGGCGGCTTATGACCGTTACGGACATCAGGCTTTTGCCGGCGGTATGGGCGGCGGGAATCCGTTTGGCGGATTTGAGTTTAATTTCGGCGGCGGCGGATTTTCAGATATTTTCTCTGAGGTTTTTTCCGAGTTTATGGGTGGCGGACGTCAAAATCGTCAGTCTTATGCCAAAGACGGAGCCGATATTCGTTATAATCTGGAAATAACCTTGGAAGAGGCTTTTACCGGTGTGGAAAAGGAAATCACCATTCCATCCTCTGTTCCTTGTGAGGAATGTAATGGTTTCGGAACTAAAGATGGCAAGGAGCCTCCTGTTTGTCCGAATTGTCATGGCAGTGGTAAAGTTCACGTTCAGCAAGGAGGCTTTTTTATTATTGAAAGAACTTGCCCGAAATGTCAGGGAAAGGGTCGGATTATCAGCGAACCTTGCAAAAAATGCGGCGGCAGCGGTGTGATTAATAAAGATAAAACCCTGAAAATCAAAATTCCGGCCGGTGTGGAAGATAATACCCGTATGCGTTTGAGCGGAGAGGGAGAACCGGGAACCCGCGGCGGTGTTAACGGAGATTTATACGTCTTTATTAATATTAAACCGCACAAACTTTATACCCGTGATGGCGGAAACCTCTATACGCGGGTGCCGATTTCCATGGCCTGTGCAGCTTTGGGCGGAACAGTAGAAATTCCGGGAATCGACGGAAGCACGATTGAAGTGAAAATTGCCGCCGGAACTCAAACAGACCAGATGGAAAAAGTCAGAAACGAGGGAATGACCATTCTGCGTTCAAAACACCGAGGAGATTTGTTTGTCAAGTTTAGGGTCGAAACACCGGTAAACCTTTCTTCCAGACAGAAAGCTTTATTGGAAGAATTTCGAGAAATCAGCAAAGACAACAGTTGCCAACCGGAATCCAAAAGCTTTTTTGACAAGATAAAAGATCTGTTTGTTTCTGAAAAAGCGTCATAAGCCTTGTTTGGCTAATCGCCAAGAACATGAGCTTGTTTCCAAGCCATCATCTGTTCCGGAGTCGGAGCTTTGCTTAAATTCTTCTTTTTCCGATAGTTTTCAAGCTCATTTTGCTTACGTTCAATGAGTTCTTGGCGTTTTTGTTCTTTAATTTTATTCTCTTTGGCGGATTGGATGATTTCCTGTTCTCTGGCACTTTTAGGCGTGTCGTTCATGTAATCGGATTGGAAAAAGTCATATCTGACAGCCAAATCCAAAAAGCTGACGTCCATAGTTTTGTCTCGTCCCAGACTTTTCATTTTTTTGAAGGTTTCAATAATTTTTTTCTCATATCTTTTTCTGAAACTTTCCTGATAAAGTTTCAATCGTTTATTGCAAGTCATTTCAAGAGTCACATGAGGTTCGCATCCTTCTTTATCGTACAATAGAATACCCGGTTCCAAAGAATAAACTTCCGGATTAATAACTTGCCGCATCATTAAGATACAGTCGTGATTCAGACAATTTTCCGGGCGAAAACTCCCCGCAGGATAAATATCAATAAAGGTTTTGCCGGGATATAATCTTTGGTTTTCACTGCATACAACGCGGTATACGTCTTTCATTTGCGTCCTCCTTGAGTTATCATTGCTATTTGAGCCTGAGTCCAGTCGATAGTGTCATCCTGAGGAACATATTCTGTACGACTGTAACGTTGTCTCAATCCGTTTTCGTATTTTTTGTAAGCATTCGGATTTTCTTTCAGTTTTTTATCCAGAAAATCCAAACGGGCTTGTTTTATTGTGTTTAAGAAAATTTCGCCCTCTGTATTATTGCATTTATTCACAAAATCCGGCATGTCCCGCAGGTTTCTGGGGCGTTGACAGGTATCTTCCTCGCGATATTCCAAAACCGCACAATATCCTTTTTTCAGAAAGCCTCTCATTGTTTCATAATCATGGTTGTAAGACACATCCAACATCAGTTTTGCAATAGATTCATTTTCAATCTGATCAATCTTGTATTGCTCATAAAAACCGACACGTATAATTGTCAAAGCTTGTTCTTTGGTCAAATCTTTCAATTTTTCTGGCATCTGGGAAGCATATTGGGGATAATTCTTTTTAAAATTGTTCAGAGTGGAATTGATAACACCGAAATTTGTTTCCTGATCAATTTGTTTTTTTGTTGCGTATCCGCCTTCTTCGCCCAACAACGCAGAGGCAACATTGTTAAAACGTTCTTCCGCATTGATGCTTTTTTTAGGTTTGGCGACTTGCTCTTGTTTGTCTTCCATTTTATCCTGAGTTTTTTCAGAACATTTTGATAACCATGAAGCAAATAAGAGACTTCCGGCAGCTAACCCGACCATCATTTTTCTGTTAAGTTTAAAATGTCCGGTTTTGTTTTGGGTTAAAACTGTCTTCGGAGCTTCTTTTTTCTGAACTGTAGGACGGATTTCTTTAGGTTTTTGGGTCTCTTTTTTCTTTTGAAGAATTTCTTTTTTCAATTTATTGAATGCAGATGGTTCAATTTCAACAAATTTAGGATTTAAGCCCATTTCCTTTGCCATAAGATGAGCTTTAACGGCATTTTCGTAACGCTTGTTGCAATCTGCGAGAATATAGTCTTTTTGTTCCTGCTCTGAGAGAGCTTTAGCCTCGTAGGGAACCGGAATCTGAAAATTATTAAACCAAACAAATTTGGGTTCTTCCTGATGAGAAGTGTAAACATCCATAATAGCAAATGCGTTTTCGTCCGTGTGGTTGAAAAAATCAACTTTGAAATTGTCAGAAGCCTCTTTTTCTGAGCTGTATTTGACAGCGTAAACAAACGGAATCAAAATATTTTTGCCGTTGATTTTGGTATATAAAGGTTCTTCCAACGCCCGTTCATATTCGCTGATGAGGTGGTTGTGTAGATTTCTATCCATAAAGATTCTCCGTGAAATAATACAACCACTATATAACAATAAAATATTTTTGTCTATAATTTTGTGCAAAAACAAAAAACCCGCCTTTTTTTTCTAAAAGCGGGTTTGTTTTTGAGCTTTAAAACTTATTATTTTGCTAACTGAGCAGCAACTTCAGCGGCAAAGTCTTCTTCTTTTTTCTGTAAGCCTTCACCCAATTTGAAGTAAGCATATTCGGTCAATTTAACATCTGTACCGAGTTCTTTGGCAACATCAGCAATAATTGCTTTAACTTTCTTATCCGGATCCATGATGTAAGCCTGTTCTTCAAGAACAACCTCATCATAGTATTTGCGAACGCGACCTTCAACCATTTTTTCAATGATATTTTCCGGTTTGCCGGAAGCCTTAGCCTGTTCAGCAAAGATAGATTTTTCGTGTTCAA
Organism: uncultured Azospirillum sp.; assembly: GCA_964521455.1. GTDB lineage: Bacteria > Pseudomonadota > Alphaproteobacteria > RF32 > CAG-239 > JAGAJR01. The sequence continues at coordinate 2,056 of CAZFRT010000039.1, read as the reverse complement.
CGGCAGCCGGATCAACAGAAGCGATGCTCAAGAACTGAGGCTGAGAAGCGGCAATGTGCATAGCAATATGCTTACCGAGTTCAGCGAGTTTAGCTTTATCGCCTTTAGATTCCAAAGCAACCAAAACACCGATTTTACCAACATTCGGGCAAGCGGCATTGTGAATGTAAGAAGCAACGACACCCTCGTTAACTTCAACCAATTTGGCACGACGCAGGTTCATGTTTTCACCGATTTTGGCAATCATGTCGGTCAGGCGTTCTTCAAAAGTTTTACCGCATTTAGGGCAATTGAAGGATTTCATTTCACAAACATCACCATGGCTCTTCAGAGCAACGATGGCCGCATCGGCAACATATTCCTGAAAGATGTCGTTTTTAGCAACGAAGTCTGTTTCTGAGTTAACTTCAACAACAGCACCTTTGTTACCTTCAACGGCAACTGCAACCAAACCTTCGGCAGCGATACGGCTTGCTTTTTTAGCGGCACTGGCAAGACCTTTTTTGCGCAACCAGTCAATAGCTTGTTCCATATCTCCGTTTGTTTCTGTAAGTGCTTTTTTGCAATCTAACATACCGGCACTTGTTGTCTCTCTCAATTCCTTAACCATAGCGGCAGTAATATTTGTCATTGTAAATTTTCCTCTATATGAAATTTTTTTAAACTAGTGTGGCGACATTATCGAAATAATATCGCCACGAAAGTCTTTAAGAAATAAACCTAAAAAATTTAAGGATTATTCTTCAACAGCTTCAGCTTCCGCAGCAGCTTTCTTTGAAGTTCTTTTTCTGGCCGGTTTAGCGGCAGCTTCAACAACTTCTTCGACTTTAACGCCTTGAGCGGCGATTTCAGCCTGCATACCGTCTAATACGGCAGAAGAAAGCAGTTCGCAGTAGAACTGGATGGCACGGATAGCATCATCATTACCAGGAACCGGCAAATCAACTTCGTTAGGGTTAGCGTTTGTATCGCAAATACCGATAACAGGGATACCGAGTTTTTTAGCTTCTTTGATAGCCAAAGATTCTTTAGGAGTATCAATAACGAACAGAAGGTCTGGTTGACCACCCATATTCATAATACCGCCGAGTTCTTGGTTCAATTTTTCCTGCTCTTTTTTCAGGTTTAACATTTCTTTCTTTGTGTAACCTGTGTAAGCATTGTTAGCTTCCATTTCGTTCAATTTAACGAGACGGGAGATTGATTTGTGTACTGTTTTCCAGTTAGTGAGCATACCACCCAACCAACGATGGTTAACATAGTACTGACCGCATCTCTCAGCATTTTCTTTAACAATGTCTTGAGCTTGTCTTTTTGTACCGACAAACAAAACTTTACCGCCCTGAGCAGCAATATCTTTAGCAGTAGCCAAAGCTGTGTAGAGCATAGGGTAGGTTTTCTGCAAGTCAATAATGTGGATGTTATCTTTTTTTCCATAGATGTATGGAGCCATTTGCGGATTCCAACGACGAGCGTGGTGTCCGAAGTGTACGCCAGCTTCAATCATCTGACGCAAAGTAAATGTAGGAAGAGTCATTATTAATTCCTTTTTTCCAGTTAAACCTCCGCAGATTCTTAACCGCCGGAGCGGCACCGGAACGGGAGAACCAAAAGGCACCCCGCCTATCTGCGTGTGAAATTATTGTCGGCACCATTGTCGACAACGGTCTTTTTTTATACATAATTTATTAAATTTGCAAGCATTTTTTCAATCCGGAAATCAAAAAAATCTCATTATTGCAAAAACTCGTTCAGGAGAGGAATTTTTTATCAGATTTTTGTTTATGTTTGGTGTTTAATTCTTGTCAAATCCGCAGATTTGCTGTATTTTGGCGACATTGAAAAAGATAAGGGTGAAAAAATGTCTGATTTATTTGAAACAACGGCTCCGAAAGTTACGGAATATTCAGCTCAAGATATTGAGGTGTTGGAAGGCTTGGAACCTGTTCGCCATCGTCCCGGCATGTATATCGGTGGAACGGATGAGCAGGCACTGCACCATTTGGTGGCGGAGATTTTGGATAACTCCATGGATGAAGCCGTTGCCGGCTATGCC
>CAZFRT010000038.1:0-12030 GCA_964521455.1 uncultured Azospirillum sp. | reverse complement strand
CTCTATCTGGGCAGACAGCGTCGTAATCTTCCGGCTGTTTGGTCGCGGACTTGAATTTAGTTTCAAAAAAATGGGTAATGTCGGAAAATCAGCCATGATTACCGCCATGCTGAATATTTTATTCATGTTGTTCTTGGGCTACAACACCGGCCTGCTTCTCGGTTGGTCAATGATAGACAGTTTCTTCCTCGGAAGCATGATATCCATGTCATCTACCACAATCATCATCAAAACATTTGAAGACTTAAACATAAAAAAACAAAAATTCACCGACTTGGTCTTTGGTGTTTTAGTCGTTGAAGACATGGTTGGCATTTTACTTTTGGTTTTACTGCCGACAATTGCTCTCGGTAACAACATTGACGGAACCAATCTTGTTATCAGCACTTTAAAGTTAATCTTTTTCCTTGTTTTGTGCTTTGTCATCGGCATTTATGTTGTGCCGACATTTCTCAAAAAAATAACTCAATTCTTAACCGATGAAATGCTGCTGCTGATTACAATCAGTTTATGTTTCGGCATGGTCTTGTTGGCCACATCATCCGGATTTTCATCCGCTCTGGGTGCCTTTATTATGGGTTCGATTCTGGCGGAAACGGAAATCATCCATCGTATTGAAAACGTCATTAAACCGCTTAAAGATTTCTTTGGAGCCATCTTTTTCGTCTCAGTGGGAATGATGGTTGACCCGGCAATGTTCATTGAATATGCCAAACCGATCGGCGTAATAACCGTAATCGTCATCTGCGGTATCATCTCTTTCTCAAGTTTTGGATTTATCATCTCCGGTCAAGCATTAAAAACGGCTTTGTTGGGCGGATTTTCTCTCGCTCAGGTCGGTGAGTTTGCCTTCATTATTGCCAGCCTCGGTATGAGTATCGGCGTTCTCAATGCCCGCGTATATCCTATCATCGTTGCCGTATCCGTAATTACGACCTTCTTAACCCCTATGATGATAAAATCTGCGGAACCTGCTTACAAAATAATAACAAAACTCCTCCCCTCCTCATGGAGCAAATATATTGAACAAAACGCCTCCACCGCAAAAGAAACTAAAAGTGAGGAAATGCGTTGGAATTTATTGTTTAAGAACTACTTCTCCCGTTTGATTCTGTTTACAATGATTCTCTATACGATTATCGGTTTATCGGCATATTTCATTAAACCGTTTATTCACTCTCTAATGCCTAACTTGTTGGCCAGAATAGTTGTAACAATCATAACTTTTGCCCTAATGTCTCCTTTTCTTAAAGCTCTTATCGGCTGGGAAACAATTCTGCCATCCTTTATCGGAGGAAAATTAGTCTCCCTGATGACCAAAGTCATCCCAACCGGAAATAAAGAAAGCTTTTTGAAAAAAATCTCCGATAAACTGAAAAACAATATTGACGCATATAGCATATCGGAAGAACAAAATGACAATATCAAAGACTATTTTATCTCAAATAATAAAATAGCTGCCATTTACTATAAATTATGGAAAGCCAAAAAAGTTAATCGCTTACCGTTAATGGTTTTAACCAGTTTCCGACTTTTGGTTATTTCCTTCTTCATTGTAACGGTCGTCCACCAGTTCTTAACCGAAAACCCGAAAGTTACAATGATTCTGGTTATTTCTTCAATCGTTTTACTGTCACAGTCCCGTTGGTTGCTGACACAATATATGAAAATAGAAGCTCAATTTCTGAGTAACCTCAACGGCCACTCGGAAACCCCGGAAGATAATGAAAGCAAAAAATAAACCTCAACCCCGTCGCAAAAACGGGGTTTTGTTTTACCATCACAAAAAACACTTGACACTGTGTCAGATAAAATGTATAAAACAACAAACTGACACCGTGTCAGAAAACATAAAAAGGTATTTATATGACAACTACTGATAAAAGAAGAGCCGAAATCTTAAAGGCATGTCGTGAACTTTATGAAAAAATGAACTTTAAGGAAATAACCCTTAAAGAGATAAGCCGCTATACCAGCTTTTCCCGCCCTTCCATTTATAACTACTTCACAACCAAAGAAAGCATATTTATCGAAATTTTCAGAGAAGAATATGTTTTCTGGTGCGATGATATGGATAATATTTTAAGCAAACATAAAACCCTCTCCGTTGGAGAATTTGCCCATAAACTGGCACAGACTTTAGAAAATCGCCCAATGCTTTTGAAACTCCTGTCAATGAATGTTTATGATTTGGAGGAAAATTGTTCTTTAGAGGATTTAATCAACTTCAAAAAAGTATATAAAAGAACTCTCGAAACCATGACACTGCTCTTAAACACATATTTCCCACAAATGACAATCGAAGATATTGAGCATTTTATTTATACATTTTTCCCTTTTATGTTTGGTCTGTACCCATACACAAATGTTACCGAAAAACAGCACACGGCTATGGAAACAGTCGGACTTAATTATCCCAAACGACACGTATATGATTTTGCCTGCCAAACAATTTCGATGATATTAAATAATAAATTATAGGAGAATACGATGAAAACCCCATTTTTAGACAAAGTAACCAATCCTGCGGATATTAAAAATATGTCTATGTCTGACTTAACCTCGTTGGCTGAAGAAATCCGCTATGGAATTATAAATCACTCCAACCTGGTTGGTGGACACTTTGGTGGTGACTTAGGAATTGTTGAAGCCACGATTGCTCTGCATTATGTTTTTAATTCTCCGAAAGATAAGTTTATTTTTGACGTGTCGCACCAATGCTACCCACATAAAATGCTGACCAATCGAAAAGAGGCATTTTTGGATCCGCTTAACCATACCGACATTACCGGCTATACCAATCCTAACGAAAGCAAACACGATTTTTTCACTATCGGACACACGTCAACCTCCATTAGTTTGGCTTGCGGAATGGCTAAAGCCAGAGATTTAAAAGGCGAAAAATATAACGTTGTTGCCATCATCGGCGACGGCTCTCTTTCCGGAGGTGAAGCCTTGGAAGGATTAAACAACGGTGCCGTATTAAACAGTAACTTTATCGTTCTGGTAAACGACAACGATATGTGTATTGCCCCTACAAACGGCGGCTTATACAAAGGACTGGCAGAGCTTCGGGCAACAGAAGGCAAATCTGATAAAAATATATTCAAGGCCATGGGATATGAATATGCCTATGTTGAAAACGGAAATAACATTGAAAAAATGATTGATGCACTCAACAAAATCAAAGATACAAACAAACCGACTGTTTTGCATATCCACACCCTGAAAGGTAAAGGTTTCAAACCGGCAGAAGAAAATAAAGAACCTTACCATTGGATTATGCCGGGTGTGGCTGACGGCAAGGTCTATGATTTTGGCGAAACTTATGATACATTAATGACAAATTATCTGTTAGAGAAAAAGAAAAAAGACAACACCCTCATTGCCGTTTCACCTGCCACACCGGGAATTTGCGGTTTCACACCGGAGTTTCGAGCAAAAATGGGAGCCAACTATACCGATGTGGATATTGCCGAGCAACACGCCGTCGGTTACATTTCCGGCTTGGCTGCTAATGGTGCCAAACCGGTGTTGGCAATCCACAGTTCATTTGTCCAACGTGCTTATGACCAACTTTCGCAAGATTTGGCAATTAACAAAGCCCCTGCAACCATCATTATTTGTTGGGGGGCAATCGGAGCCAATGATGTAACGCACTTAACGATTTTTGACATTCCATTGATTACAAATATCCCGAATATCGTATATTTGGCTCCTACTGACAAAGAAGAATATTTAGCCATGCTTGATTGGTCGGTTGAGCAAACAGAACACCCGGTGGTTATCCGTGCACCTTACGGGGCTGTTATATCATCCGGAAAAACAGATACAACAGATTACAGCAAACTTAACAAATCTAAAGTAACACATAAAGGACAAAAGATTGCTTTAATCGGAGCCGGAAACTTCTATCATCTGGCTAAAAACGTTCAAGCTGAAATCAAAAACAAATTTGGTGTTGATGCGACACTTATCAATCCTGTTTATCTTTCCGGACTTGATACGGAACTTTTAGAGAGCTTAAAACACGATCATGACATTGTACTGACTTTTGAAGACGGTTGTGTCGCCGGTAGTTTTGGTGAGAAAATCGCCTCTTTCTACGGAGCAAGTGCAATGAAAGTCTTAAATTACGGTGCTGCCAAAGAATTTACGGACAGAGTTTCCAACGACGAGCTTTATCAGCGTTACCATTTAACTCCGGAACTTGTTTGCAATGATTTAAAGAAGTTACTAAAGTAAAGGAGATTTAAAATGAATAATATTTTAGCTTCTATTTTAATTGTATATTTCTCAGCTACCGGAACAACAACCCGGATTGCACAGAATTTGGCTTGAATTTATGAAAAAGTTTCTGTTTTTTGTTTTGATGTTATTAGGAATAAGCAATATGACTGTTGCTTTTGAAAATACAAACAACGGAATGATTATTCGGATTTCCGAAATTGAGATTTATCCCGAATATTTGGAAGAATATCTTAAATTTTCGCAAAATGTTGCAACAGATTCCGTCGAAAAAGAAGAAGGGGTTATTGCCATCTATTCGATGATGGTCATAAAAAACAATAATCTCATTCGCATTTTGGAAATTTATAAAGATGATAATAGTTATAAAAAACATATTGCTTCCGAACATTTTCAAAAATACAAGCAAGGGACACTTCATATGGTGAAAAGTCTGAATTTGGTCGATATGTATCAACTCAATTCCGCCGTATTGCCCAAAGTCTTTAAGAAAGTAAGTAAATGATGGAATTTTTCTAAATAGATAAAGATAATAAGATAACGAAATTTAGAGTAAAGGATTTAGCAATGCGAATGTGGTATATCATTTTAGTGGTAACAATGTTTGTAACGATGGTGGGATTTTTATATCTCGGCCATCAAGTCGGCAAATTTCAGATTGTGCAACAACTCTCTTACCAAGGGGCAAAACTGAAAATAAACTCCGGCTATTTGATAGTATTGATTATTTTTTGCCTGTTATGGGGGGCATTTAATTTTGTGAATGCTGTTGTATGCTTGTTTTATTTTGCCATAATCTGGCTTGCTTGTGATTGTGTTTCTGCTGTTATCACACATATAGGCGGATATCATTTTCAAACATATTATGCGGGAATTTGTGCACTTGTACTCAGCATTGTTTCATTATCTTTGGGTTGGTATCAGGCTCATAATGTTTGGCAAACCGAATATACTGTTTATTCAGACAAAAATATTACACCTCTTAAAATCGCTTTTCTGGCAGATTCACATATCGGCACAACTTTTAACGGCAATAAGTTTTCACAACACATAAAAAGAATTCAAGATAATTCTCCTGATACGGTATTTATTGTCGGTGATTTTGTTGATGACAGTACCTCAAAGGCAGATATGTTGGCAGCTACAAAAGCTTTAAGCTCCCTCAACACCACTTTGGGCACATATTTTGTGTTTGGCAATCATGATAAAGGCTATTACGGCCCGGCTTACCGCGGTTTCAGTGCAACGGAATTGATGAACGAGCTGCAAAACAATAATGTCAGGGTTTTGCAAGATGAAATCGTGGCTCTAAATCCGCAATTTTATCTGATTGGTCGCAAAGATGCCGGTCATGACAAACACGGACGGCATCGTTTACCAATGTCAGAATTAACAAAACAAATTGCAACGGATACATTCAGTATTGTTCTTGACCATCAACCGAATGATTATGAAATGCAACAACAAGCCGGTGTTGATTTGGTTTTATCCGGACATACACATGGCGGACAATTGTGGCCGCTCACCAAAGTCGGTGAATGGATTCAGGCTAATGATAAAACTTATGGCTGTGAAAAACGCCAAAACACAAATTTTATCGTAACTTCCGGCATTTCTGATTGGGCTATAAAATTTAAGACCGGAACAAAATCTGAGTTTGTTATCGTCAATATTGAAAGGAAAAATTGATGAAAAATTTATCTAAAGTTTTATTGCTGACAACATGTTTATTAACTTATGGAGGTAATGTTATGGCAGAAAAAATTACACAGACGGCAGGCAGAACCCAACTCGGAGATTTTGCTCCTGATTTTGCTCATTATAATGATGATATTTTGTTTGGTGAAAACTGGAATAATCAGGATATTGACGTAAAAACCCGTTCAATTATCACAGTTGTTTCTTTGATGTCGATGGGAATTACCGACTCATCACTGACATATCACCTGCAAAACGCCAAAAATCACGGCGTCAGCAAAGAAGAGATAGCTGCTATTATCACCCATACCGCCTTTTATGCCGGCTGGCCGAAAGCGTGGGCTGTATTCAACCTTGCTAAAGATGTTTGGAATGAAAATACTCCGGCAACGAGCGAAAAAGATAAACATGCCCAAACAATTATGTTCCCGATTGGCGAGCCAAACAATGCTTATGCCAAATATTTTGTCGGACAAAGTTATCTGGCTCCGATTTCAACCGAACAGGTCAAATTTTTTAACGTAACATTTGAACCGAAATGCCGTAACAATTGGCATATACACCATGCAAAATCAGGCGGAGGACAAATGTTGGTTGGCGTTGGCGGACGCGGTTATTATCAGGAATGGGGAAAAGAACCTGTTGAAATTAAAGAAGGTACGGTTATTCATATTCCGGCTAACGTAAAACACTGGCACGGAGCAGCTCCTGATTCTTGGTTTTCACATTTAGCATTCGAATTAGATGGCGAAGAAACTTCTAACGAATGGCTGGAAGCTGTCTCTGATAAAGAATACGGCAAATTAAAATAGCATATAAGCTGAGCAGTCCTCCACCAGAACATCAAAGCCCTCCCTTGTAGAGGGCTTTGTTTTAACAGAGAGAGAAGATTGTAAATCCCCTTTAGCAAAACCAAATAAACCCTTCTGCATCGTAAGCCTCGCACTTCTTAAAATCGTACTCGACAACTAGCTGCTCCGAGCTTCTCTGACTTTAAAATAAAAATAACGCCACTCGGGCGTATTTTTATTTTAATGGCGGAAAGGGGGAGATTCGAACTCCCGGTACCCGTAAAGAGTACAATTGATTTCGAGTCAACCGCATTCGACCACTCTGCCATCTCTCCATGACAGATAGTTTTAATAACAATTAACACATTTATCAAGGATTATTTAAAAACTTTAACTCTTTTATCTACCGGCTCAAAAGTTTTTTCATCCGCCGGAATTTCAATACTTCCGAACGGCATTTGTGCCAAAAGCTGCCAACTTTCCAAAAGCTTCCATTCCTTTGCCACCGCCTCATCAATCACCGGATTATAGTGTTGCAGGCTGGCTCCGACATTTCTTTCTGCCAAAGATGTCCAGACAACATATTCCAACATTCCGTTAGATTGTAAAGACCATTTCGGAAAATTATCAGCATATAGCGGAAATTTTTCCTGTAGACTTTTAACCACATCCATATCTTCAAAAAACAAAATCGTACCCAATCCGTTTTTAAAAGATTCAAGCTTTTTAGCTGTTGTCTCAAAAGATCTTTCCGGGACAATTCCTTTCAGAGTTTCCGCAACAATCTCCCAAAATCGCTGATAGTTCTTTCCAAATAAAATAACCACACGAGCAGATTGAGAGTTAAAAGCAGACGGGCAATGCTTAACCGCATGTTCCACCAACTCCGTAATTTTTTCTTCACTTAAAACTTGTTTTTGCCCCAAACTGTAAATAGATCTGCGTTTTTCCGTAAAATCCTCAAAACTATCTTTCATCATGACACCCTGTTACAAAATTAAATCGAACCAATTCATCTCCTAAAGATAAATATTTAGAGTCTCTGTCTTTTTCAAGAACATCAACCTCTATAGGTTCAATAAAAATTCCGACAACCTGATAACTTTCAATATTCTGATTAGCATATAGCCTTCGAATTCGGAGCTTTATCTCATCTTTATTTGTATATGTTCCAAACATCTCTAAGGGGATGGCATCAATAAGCTCATTAAAAGAATTAAAGACCAAAAGCCCTTTGACCTTACAAAACAAACTTTCGTTTGTCCGAGAATCAATAAACTCAATAACATCATTCAGTTTAAGTTTCTGACGTTTTTCATCCAGAAGACGCATATCCACTTTGCGTTTTCCTTCTTTTATCAACCTAAACGGAATACTGTACATTGGCATTTTATATTGCATGGACAAACCTTTCATAATCCCTCTAAGTAAGAAATTATAAAAGCGAAAAACCTAAGATGCAATAAAAACAAGAAACAACAAGATTATCTTTTTCATACAAAAAAGGGGAATCAAATCCGAACTCTGCTCGGGTTCTCTTCGTTCACCCTCAATTCCATTAAAAAAGCCTCCCTAAAGGAGGCTTTTTTAATGGAGCGGGTGAAGGGATTCGAACCCTCGACATCAACCTTGGCAAGGTTGCGCTCTACCCCTGAGCTACGCCCGCATCTGTAGAACGAGATATTAATTATCATAAACAGAAAAAATTGCAAGCATTAATTTTAATTTTTTTCAAAAAAAATCTTAATTCTCAACTCTGCAAATAAAATTCAAATATTCTGCCTAATAATTCGGCAGCTGAGGAACATAAATTTCACGTTTTTCCGGAAGCTCCACACCTTCAAATTTATCTTTTTCCAAATCATAGGTGATATGCACATAATCACAATTTTCAATCCTCTGAGCCTGATATCCGAATACTTCTTCAATCAAAGAAGTTATTGCATGCCCGTGCGAAGAAAGTCCAATTGCTCGATAACTGTATTTTCCGCAAATATCTTTGATTGCATCAATAAAACGCAAAGCAACCTGATGCAGGCTCTCCCCTTCCGGAAACGGAATCTTTGAATCCTGATAAGACTTCTTAAAGTCCGGATAAACCTCTTCCCTCTCAAGGGTATAGAGACCGTTTAGAATACCATAGTCCACTTCTCTCAAACGTTTATCAAACTCAATGGGAACATTCAATGCTTGAGCCACAATCTCTCCGGTTTGTTGTGCCCGAAGCAAATCCGAACTGATAATCAGTTTTATTTTTCGACCTGATAATTTCTCTGCAAGTTTTTGAGCCTGTTCCCGTCCGTTCATTGTTAAGGGAACCGGATACTTGTGTTGTCCTTGAGGACGTCCCTCAGCATTCCAGATGGTTTGCCCATGACGAAATATATAAAAGTGTTTTTTCATTAAATTTTCCTATTTGGAGAGATTTTACCGTAAATAAGTTAATATTTACTAACCCCAAAAGCGAAAAAGAATACAAAAAACCCGCCAAACGGCGGGTCAAAACAAAATGTTTTATTTTAGAATAGGCATTTACTTTCCTGTTCCGATGTTGAGTAATTGTCCGGCCTGAGAAGCAGAGAAGTTGACATAATCCCAGTTTTTCGCAGAGACAGCCAATTCCTTTTGCATTTCAATCTCTTTCAGCCTCAATATCTGAGGATTATTTGCCAAAGCTCGGCCTTCAACCTCAATTGCCTTGGCTCGACCTTCTGCTTCGATTCTCAGTCGATCAGCCTCACCCTGAGCTTCTGCAGCTTTCTTACGGGCTTCGGCTTCTTTTTCGGCGACTTCGTTTTCTCGCTGCTCAGCTCTTTGTTTGGCTTCAATTTTAGCAGAAATGGCATCCTTCACCTTATCAGGCAGATTAATGGAAGAGAGATAAGTTACTTCCTTAATTCGGATACCGTGCTCGGCGTATTTTTGAGCCATAAGTCGTTGAACTTCACAGCGGATACTATCCTTCGCCGTACTGTAAACCATCTCAACCGGCATTTTTTCAACTACCTTATTGAAGAAGCTTCTAACATCCTTTCGCATGAAATCTTGGACAATATCCTGCGGTTCTCGCTTAAAGTAGCGATACATGGCTATCATCTTAGCTTCATCTTCGGCCATAAACTCAAACTCGATACCGATGTCGGCACTAAGATTCTGACCTTCGGCCTGGAAAGAAACTTGTTCATTGGCGGGAGAGTCTTTCGTCTCCTTTTCAGTCCAGCTATGCTGTTGCAGATTGGACGGATAGATCTTATAAGTGAAGTATCCGAACCAATGATTGGCATAGCGACCGGGGCCCAGGACTTCGATTTGCCCTTTTTTATCCCCGAGTTGATAGACCTTCAGGGCGACTTCACCGGGTTCAACCTGTGTACAGGATACAAACCCCAGACTCAAAACAGAGATCATCACGATTACCAGAAAATGTTTGTTTGCTTTCATAAACACTGATTTTAAAATTTTAAGTAAAATAAAGTTGTAAGAATTCTCGAATTTTGGTTACTTTTTGCCGTTATCAGGTGCAGGCATCCACATTTGGATAAGAAACCACAGCACCACAACCAAAACAGCAAAACCGCAGATCATTAAAAGATCATCGGCAGCGGTAAAAAGTTGTGTCCCGAAAGTTCCTCCCAAAAAGAAGACAAGCAGTGTGGCAACCAGTTTCCAATACCAAGGCAATATCTGCACCTTGATAACTTGGTTTTTGAACCAAGATTTTTGTTTCTTTTTCTTCATACTATGATTTATTTTAAATTATGAAAACAATCAAAACGGAAAAGTTAAATGTCCTAACTTTATACAAAATTGTACTTATTATTCCAGAATAATCATTTTCAAACGGATAAATCCTATCACAAATTACAAATTCTGTCAACACCTGCTTCCCTTAAATTTGTCTATTTTCAAAAAACTCAAAAAAATAGAGTTCAATAGAAACAAACGTCTGTATAATTTTGTTTTGACTCGGCTTAATTTTACCACTTCAAATTTTGTCTATTTTGCCTGTAAACTATTTGTATAATTTATTTCAATATGATAAGATAAAGATAATCTGATTTTTAAAAGGAAAAGTTAAATGTCTGAAACCAACCCTCTCATTGAACGCACTGTCCTCACGGAAACCGGATTTTTTCTTGTTGTTAAAGATCCTGCCGAAGCTCAAGAAAAAAAAGAGAAATACTCTAAGTTATCTCGCTCAGATTTCCTTGATAAAATGTCAAAACATGAATTGACGGATTTGAATGACAGTCTAACCTATTTTCTTAACGACGAACTCCCTCCACAAGCTTTTCCTGACAAAAAATCTTTTAGAAACGATTTAAGCCATCTCCCTGATTATCCTAAAATTGAAAAAATCGGAGATTATGTCGCCCTGTTTGATTATAAACCGGTTCAAGATAATGAAATTCCTTCAATGATAAAAAAACTCGGTTACACCATTGAAGCCGACATTCGGGACATGTATTTGGAATTTGATCAGGCTGGAGAACTGCACTGCCTCGATAAAGACAAAAAAAATATCAATGATGATGACGATTATTATTTTGGTCATGTTGCTTGTATAGACAGCAACTCTTTCCTGATGCATTTCAAAATGTCCCGATATCTTTTTAAAAAGGAGGACTTCCAAAAATATCTGGAAATAAAAAATAAAATCAAAAACGATCCCAACCACTTAGCAACCCTTCCTTATCGGGAACAGAACCTCTATTCAATAATTTCTCAGGCTCATGCAAAACAAAAACATCAGGATAGTTCCTTTATCCATGAAAGCAAACATCTGAAAAACCATTTTCTCAGAGAAAGACGCCAAATAAAAGAAGGAGTCCCTAAACTCTCTTGCGAAGATATTTACAGAATCAATGTCGAAGACGAGCGATCCGCAGAAGTTGCCGTATTAATTGAGGCCATAAACAACTATTTCAAAAACGGAGACCATGATTTACTAAACATTATCAGAAAGGACAAGCCTTGGTTTGATAACCTTTTAAAAGGCAAAACACCCGATGAAGTCAAAGCAATTTTATCCGACCACGCCCTACTAATAAACAGTTGTATAAAAGACTGGAACAAAAACAATACATCAGAATATAATAAACTGCAATTTGAGGGGCTATGCACTCATCAAGCACAAAATTACACATCTCGACCTGATGACGTAAATCATGAAGAATACAACAGACAACGTTCGCTGTTCTATAGTTTTGAGGTTTATAATCCCCAAACCGGAAAAACCGAAACCAAAGATTTATCAAAACTGATAACCGTTGATGTAGACATTAACGAAGAA
>CAZFRT010000037.1:0-12862 GCA_964521455.1 uncultured Azospirillum sp. | reverse complement strand
ACGAACCAGACAGCACTTCCCTCTATGTTTAAAAGCTTACAGTGATTCCAAATTTTTTGCAATAGAATTTATCCGGTTACCCAGAACTTTTATTTGTTCGGCGAGAGCGGTGTCCAAAGTAAGAAGTTTTTGTGAATCAATGGCCGGAGTTGTTGCTGCTGTTGGAGTATGTCCGCCATTTTTTTTGAGTTCGGAAAGTTCATCAGCCAAAAGCAGACCGACCATGGCCAACAGCATATTTTCATTAATTTGTCCCACACCTTGAGTCAAGAGTTTTGCCTTCTCGTCTAATATTCTGGCGAGTTGATAAATCCGTACTTCTTGCCCGTCTTCACAGGCAACGGCATATTCTCTGGAGTTAATCGTTATTGTTACTTGAGCCATCTTTTTCCAAAACTTTATCTAATTTGTTGATTACCGAGTCAATATTTCCGATAATGGTTTCTGACGAAGCTTTCAGCAGTTCCAAACGGGCTTCCCTGTCTTTAAGGAGTTCTTCTTTTTGTTTTTCTCGGTTTTTGACATCATTCTTTTTTGCAAAAATAAGGTCGTTGAGCTGAAGAAGAGCTTCGTTCAAGTCTGCCAGAGCGTTGTTGGTCTGGGTTAAGCTGATATTTTTTTCTTCGGTCATAAATTTTTTCTTCCTATTAAGGGATTCTTTATTTATATTGAACGCATGATACTTATTCAACAAAATATATTCAAGTGTTAAGAAAGATTATGCAAAAGTTTATCATAAAAATTGAAGAGGAAAATTTTTCCCTGATTCAAGATACTAATATCGGATGTTATATTTTAAGTTCAACTCTGCCGGAAACATTTGTTCAAAAGTTTGCGGCGGAAGCGGCACAAAAAGATAAAATAGTTCTTGTTGATGGAGAAAATGCTCCGCTGTTGTGCAAAAAACTGGATTTAGACGGGGTCGTGGCCGATGTCAGCCGGAGTGAAAAAATCAAAAATGAACTAAAGACTGTCCGCAGTGTTATCGGTAAGAATAAATTTTTGGGTGTTGTGTGTCGGGGACGTCGCCATGAGGCGATGATTGCCAGTGAGGAAGAACCGGACTTTCTAGCGTTTAAGGCATGGAAAGACGGGATTGAAAATATTCGGGAGCTTGTGGCGTGGTATAATGAACTGTTTTTAATCCAATCGGCGGTTTATTGTGTTGACGAAGGAATGGATTTTAAAGACTTTGAATGCGACATCGTGATTTTAAATGAAAAAGATTATACGATTTTAGTTGCTAAAAATAAAAGTTTAGATTAATTTCAATTAAAATTTCAAAATTAAAATTGTAAATACGGAGATAAAATAATGAAACAACTCGCAGGATCAATCAGAATTGGTTGGGTAATCGAATACAAAAACAAACCTTGGACCATTACTAAAGCTCAACACATCAAACCGGGTAAGGGTGGTGCCTTTATGCAGGTCGAAATGAAGGCCGTTGAAGAAGGAACAAAAACCAACGAACGTTTCAGAACGGAAGATACTGTTGAAAAGTTGATGGTTGAAGAAAAAGATTGCCAATTCTTGTTTGAAGATTCTACGGGTTTGACTTTCATGGAAAGCGAAACTTTTGAACAATTTACCATGCCGGCAGATATTTTGGGCGACAGCCGTCCGTTCCTGACAGATGGTATGGAAGTTTTGGTTGACTATATTGACGGTCGTCCGATTTCTGTTGAATTGCCGTTACAGGTTACTTGCAAAATTGTTGAAACAGAACCAGTGGTTAAAGGTCAGACAGTTTCTTCTTCTTACAAACCGGCTATTTTAGATAACGGCGTTCGTATTATGGTTCCTCCATTTATCGGCGTTGATGACAAAATCGTTGTCAGCACATCTGAAGCAACTTATGTCGAAAGAGCTAAATAATGTCTTACATTTCGCCAAACTTAACTCTTTTAATTTCGGCAGTAAAGAAAGCGGCTAATGGTCTTAACCGCGACTTTTCCGAGATTGAAAGATTACAGTCTTCCGTTAAAAGCCATAAAGAATTTGTTGTTGCTGCTTATGGCAAAACAGAGCGGGCTTTACGGGCTGAATTGGGTAAAATTCGTCCGGATTATGCAGTCGTAACCGATGGTTCTCAGGCAAAAGGTTCTTGTTTTCTGGTTGCCCCGATTGACGGGTTGTCCAACTTTGCCCACGGCGTGCCGCACTTTGCGGTTTCGGTCGCCGTTTATGAGAATGATACGGTTACTTCGGCTGTCGTATACAATCCGGCAAATGATGAGTTATTCTTTGCCGAAAAAGGCAAGGGGGCTTATAAAGAAGGTTTCCGTAATCATGAGCGGTTGCGTGTTTCTTCCCGCAAAGATTTGTCGGAATCTTTGGTGGCAACACAGGTAAATTATAAAAAAGAGCTCGGAGATTATTTGAATCTGCACAACAAGATTGTGTCTGCAACGGATAATGTCAGAGTTCTGGGAGCTGTGTCTTTGGATTTGGCTTATGTCGCTTCCGGAAAGTTTGACGCATCTATAAGCCTGGCTAATCCGCTGAACAGTTTTGCCGCCGGTATTTTATTGGTTAAGGAAGCCGGAGGATATATTTTTGACGTTAATCAAAAAGATGTTCGCAGTGAGAATTTATCCGAAGTTATAGATTCCGGTAATCTTGTTGCGGTTAATGCGGAATTGAGCAAAAGAGTTTTTGAAGTATTAAAATAACAAATTATGTTAAGGAAGCAGAGAATGGGTGGAAGATGTGTAGTTATTGCGGCAGCCTTGGCAATGGGGCTGCTTGCTGCTAATGTAAAAGCTGAAGATGGAGTATATGTTGATTTATCGGTCTTAAACAGTCTGCCGGCAACAGTTTTCTCCGGTCCGCAATTTTCTTCCCAACCTCTTTTTCCTGAAGTAAAAAAAGTTGACCGCCCGCAAGTTTCTTCTGTAAAGCCTAAAAAATCCCGTAAAATTGTGAAGAAAAAAACAAAAGCAGTGGTAAACAAGGTTGAAGTCGTTGAAAAGGTAAATGTTCCTGCCAAACCGGAAATAATTGTTCCTGATATGGCGGAGAAAAATGAGCCGACTCAGCCGGTACAAATTATTGATACTTCTGCAAACAGGGAGGTTATTGCCGAGGTTTCTTCTCCTGAAAAAACTTCTGAAGCTCCTGCTCAAACTCCGACGGATGATATGCCGTTCCAAACCGAGCAAGTCCAAGCCGTTGAAGAAAATCCTCTTCCGGCAGTTGTTGCAGAGGTTAAAAATGATGAGCTCCCTCCGATAACCACTGAACCTGAAAAAGTTTTGGAAACCCCGTCCGAGGAAAGTGTTTTGGAAAATACTTTAATTGCTGTTTCGGAAGAAGTTGAAACTCCGGCTGAGGATAAAGAAACAGCTGCGGAAACGGTTTCTTCTTCTGTTGAAGAAGCTCCGGTGCTGCCATTGATTTCAGAACATGTAGAACCGCAGTTGCCGGCTTCTGAAAACAACATATCATTTGAAGAAGGCGTGGATGAGATGAATGATTCTCAAAAGCAGCGGATTGATGAAATTGTCCGGAAATTTGAAAATCCTGAAAAAAATAAGATTGTGATTCTTTCTTATAATTATGAAGACGGCAAAGACAGTTTCAAAAAGAAAAGAATCAGCCTAAACCGGGCGATTGAGGTCAGATCATATTTACTGGGAGAAGGATATAAAAACTTTAGCATTAAAGTAATCAATATCTCCGGAGATGTCGAAAAGCGGAATTTGGTTGAAATTGAAGAATTGAAGTAGATTTTGGGAAAATTTTCGCAAAAAAATTAAAAAATTGTAAAATTGTACTTGCGTTAATTAAGAGTCTAATGTATAAGAGCACTAAATTTATGTGTCATTGAAATTTTAAGTTTTGGAGAAAATAAGATGAAAAACGGAATTCATCCTGATTATCATGAAATTACATACGTCATGACAGACGGTACTGAAGTTAAAACAAAATCTACCTGGGGCAAAGCAGGCGATAAAATGAATCTGGAAATCGACCCTAAATCTCATCCGGCTTGGACAGGTGTTCACCGTATGGTTGATACCGGCGGACAAGTTTCCAAATTCAACAACAAGTTTGCCGCTTTCGGTCTTAAAACAGATACCAGCGTTAATTAAAAGTAAAAAAGGTTTAGTCTTTTTTAACCAGCATTATGTCATAATAATGCTGGTTTTTTATATGGAAGAACAAGATGGTAAAAATAATACATTATGAAGTTTATACAGACCGGGGAGACGGCTGGAAACTGGAAGACAGATTTTCCAGTGAACAACGTTACGAGGCCATCAATTTGGCAAAAGAAAAGGAGCAGGATAAAATCCCGGTAAAAATTATCAGAGAAGTTTTTGATGTTCAAGATAACTCATATGTTGAAAATGTAGAATACATCAGTGTCCAAAACGGAAAAGCTGAAAAAAATAAATCTTTTGCCGGAAATACGGTTTCCTCATTGGGACGCGGAGATTCTCCTTCTGAGAAAAACGAGGCTTTTACCGGAAATCATAATTTAGGATTGGCCATTTTAAAACTGGTTACCATTGTTGTTTTAAGTTTATTGTTTGCCAATGTTTTGGTATCTCTGCTTGTTCCGGTCATTGAAATTTTTGCTGAAGGAGAGATGGCAAAGAATATTATGTTCATCATCTTCTTGGGTATCTTTTTGCTGTTAGCAATTCCTTTGGTTTTGAAAAAAGTACCTTTGGATGCTTTTGTCAGTAATAAAATACCTCAAACTCCGTTCCTGAATGATAAAAAGTTTTTAGATAAGGCGGATATCCTGATTCGTCGTTATAATTTAAATGATGACGGCAAAGATGCTGTTACTCCGGTATATCCTGAAGCTCCTCTGGAATATAAACGCCATATTGTTGAATTTTTAAGTCAGGTTATTTCCAATTTGGATGCCCATATTTCCATGAAGGATGATTTTACAAAACTTGGCGTAAAATTGGTTATTTATGGCGGATGTTTGGAATTGGCCCGTTACAGTGGGCTGAAACTCTCGGAAGCTAACTCTTTGTTGAACGAGGCTTTTGAACTCATCGAAGGGAAAAATACTGATTTGGTAGAGTTCTATGAAGTCAAAAGAACTTATAAAGATAATAAAATAGCCGTTTTTCTAACCGGGGTCGGGGCATATTTAATGGCTCGTCTGATAAACGGAGCTCCTTTAGATGATAATATTCTAAAAATTACGTTTGAGCGTTGGGAAGATTTAAACCGAATGAGAAAAGACAAGGAAGAAGAACAACAAGAGGATATAGATATTGTCTTTACCTGTGTCGGAAGCATTAAAACTACAATTCGTTTGGATGAGGAAGAAATACCCGAAGCACAAAAAATGTTGGGTCAGGCAGAGGTGGATGTCCGGAACATTATCTTTAATCTGGTAAATAAATTTCGAGGTAAAAATGTACTGGAACAAAATGAGATTACCTCTGTTGAGTTCAATAAATTAAATGATGCGATTAAGTTTACCATAGAAGTTTTGCAAGATATAAACGTCTATCAGGAAGAAAACGGGCTTACCGGAATTGAGATTGAGGTAAAAGGGAATATTCTTGAGATTCAAAGTGTTGCGGAATTAAATTTGTCCCCTTATATTGAAGATATTTTCTGGCATACTTACGATAATGAAATTATTGTCGATGATAATATTAAAAAGGAATTGGCTGTCGGAAAATACAGTGTTGATTTTCTGGGCGATAAAAGGTTGAATAAAAGTGATAAAGTGGTGGCGTTGTATAAATTAATTTATTAAGAGTGATATATACAACTTGTTTTAGTCGGGTTTTTATGCTATTATATATACTGGTAAAACAGGAGAAATGATATGGTAAACAGTATTCCCAAGGCGACGAATAGAGATGAAAACGGCGTTTATGGCTGGGAAAAGACGGTAAAAGATGTCAATAATATTGACGAGACTTTTGCCAATGCCCGTGATTTGGGATATACTCGTTTGAACCATGCCCGTGTTACCGCGGTCGGAAGACTGGGAAAATATGACTCCAAGGATATTTACTCCATTCAAGTTCAGTCTAACGGAAAATTAAGCATTGCTCTTCGCAATACCAATACGGAAGAAGAAAAAAAGGTTTTGGACTTGTCCAAGTATGATGAAAAATTGGATGAGATTAAAAAAATGCTGGATCCGGAAGGGTGGAAAGCCGAGCAGGAGAAAAAACAAAAAGAACTTGAAGAAATGGATCTGCTGGATACAACAGCGAAGGGAATGACCCTTAAAGTTTATACCGTTAAAAACGGTCGACAAGTTCTTCTTGCAGACAGTACTGCTGAAAAAGGCAGTAAAGAGAGAGAAGTTCTGGAACAAATCATCAAAGGGGAATATCGGGCCAAAGCCGGAAACTACTACATTGAGATCGGAACTCAAGACGGTTATGAGTTTGACGAGGATCCTGCTTATGCCATGCAGATTATGCAGGGAACCACTTTTAAGCATGATTATGTTTTGACCGAAACCGTCAGTAATGACACTAAAAACAAAAAAATATCAACCGTTCCTTCAGAAACAAGCACAAGCGGAAGATTGTCCGCCGGAAACGCAATGTTAATTCAGGCACAACGTTATCAGAGTACGGCTCAAATGTTGGCTGTGGGTTATCTGAATATGGCTGATATTAACAATAAGCAAGATTCAGCCTCTAAGTTATTTTCCGCATTGTTGTAGAGTGGTAGATTAGTTAAAAAAATCACTTGTAAAATGCTAAAAGAAAAACTATTGTATGTACAATAGTTTTTTTTATGAATGGAAAGGATTTTAATAATGACATCACCTTTAATGCCAAAAGCCACAGCGGTATGGCTGGTTGAAAATACTACTCTTACTTTCAGACAGATTGCAGATTTTTGTGAATTGCATGAGTTGGAAATTCAGGCAATTGCTGACGGTGATGTTGCTTTTAATATCATTGGTATCAGTCCGATTGAAACTAATCAGCTGACAATTGAAGAAATCAAAAGATGTGAGGCAGACCGCAAAGCATCTTTGCAGGCAAACCCGATGGAACGCAATGTTAAAGCTAAAAACGCCAAAGCCAAAAAGATTCTGTCCCCGTCTCAAAGAAGTGATAAACCTAATGCTGTTGCTTGGATTTTGAAAAATTGTCCGGAAATTATGGATTCACAGATTTGCAAATTAATCGGAACCACTAAGCCGACAATTGAAGCCATTCGTAACGGTACTCATAAAGATATGGCTAATATCCGAGCTAAAAATCCGGTAGCTATCGGTTTGTGTTCTGAAAAAGATTTGGATGCGTCTATTTCTTTCTCAAAATCCCGCAAAGAAAAAACCGAGACCAAAAAAACAGCTCCGAAAGCTAAAAAGGCCGCTCCGAAAGCTAAAAAAGAGAGCAAAAGCAAGAAAGCTCCTAAAGCAAAGAAAGAAACAAAGAAAAAAGAAAAATAATAATCTAAAAAAAGCCCGTCGAAATGCGGGCTTTTTTAATTGCAAATTAAAATATATGCTTTATCATTCTTCTTGCAGTTCAGAGGTGGACTGCGGAGTGTCGTAGCTCCTTTCAACAAATAAGTAACTCTCCAATTGGGGAGCCGCAGGTATAAGCATATTTATATGTC
The DNA here is from genome assembly GCA_964521455.1 of uncultured Azospirillum sp. Classification (GTDB taxonomy): domain Bacteria; phylum Pseudomonadota; class Alphaproteobacteria; order RF32; family CAG-239; genus JAGAJR01. The sequence goes on along the minus strand of CAZFRT010000037.1, from coordinate 5,281 downwards.
GAAGAATGTGGACTGCGTTGAACAGTTACGAACTCCCCGCCTTAAGTATCTTTAAGGCGGTTTTGTTTTAGTTAAACAAAATTAAGGAGTTTGAAAATGCCTAACAATATTAATAAAATATTTACCCGGCCTTTGGGTGTTGCTCTTTGGCAAGAAAGACGAAAAAAGGGACTTCGTCTCAGTTCTTTGGAGAAACGGGCGGAGATTCCTCAAAAAGTGCTTGATCGCATAGAGCTTGGAAGATCCGTTCCGCCTTCATATGTTAAAAAACTACTGCTTTTTTACAAGAAAAATATCAAAGTCGAATTGATTGACTAAATCAGGCACTTATTCTCCACCGGCACTCAGATACTAACGGGGAGTTATGGCACATAGCCAAAACAGCATTGATGCTGGTGGCTGCTAGCCACAAAGCCCGCTAAAAAGCGGGCTTTGTTATAAGATTATTTGGAAATACCGACAGTAGATTGTAATATATCAACCGGTTTTAGAACTTTTTTATTAGGACGTTCAGCGGTTTCATAAGACAAACTTTCTTCCAAGAAGAAGCCTTCATCTTCTCTTGGGTTCCAGATAATGGAGTTTGTCTCAGGGTTCCAAGCCGTTCCGACCATTCCTCTTCTGGAGAGCTCCTGCATTTTGTTGAACAAAATCGGAACTTGTTTATGAACATCTTTGCCCAAAGACATTGAGAAACTTTTATCCATGTTTAAACGCGGGTCGATTTTTCCGTCAAGCCGTTTTTGCAGATAAATAACTTCCGCATTATCTTCCGGATCATATCCGACTTTAGTAATCTGCATGCCGTATTGAATGGCATTGACCCAACTGGCAGGGTTATCAGCGGCAATTTGGGTGATGGCGGTATGTCTTCCGTTCATAATAGCGGTGTCTTCACGAATACGGAGCATTCTTTTCATCAAACCGTTTCCACGGTATTCCGGATCAACCAACACAGCTTTGTAAATAGCCAGTTCCGAATTTTTAAACTCACCGGCAAATTCGGAAAGCTCTCTGGTTTCTCCGTCTTTCGGAAGGGAGAGGATAGATTGCGAAACCAAACGTTCTCCGTCAAAAAGACCAAAGACATAAGTGGAATCACTTTCCAAAGCTTTTAAGAAATCATTGGCAGTACGGTGCAGAATAAAATGCTGTTCATCAGGTTTGAAGCCGGCAATAATTTTATCCTGCAGGTCGATTAGGCTTTTTAAGTCGGTAATATCTAATTTTTTTAATGTTAATTCTTTGTTTTTCATAAGGGGCTCCGTTAAAATAAAAAAAGATTTGAAAAATTTCAAATCCGCAACTTAAATTCATATTTGTTTTTTATAGGCAAACACAAATCATCGTCGCAGATACAAGCTGCGTCGGTTGCTTCGGGAGCTGATATGTAAAGTTGGTTCAGTCATTTCTTACCCTTCATAAAATCTGTGGTAAAGATAAGTATAAATAATTTAGTTGTCAAACAAAAATATTCTCCGTATAACTTATTTTATAAAAGAAAAGGAGAATTAAATGTCTGAAGTCGTGGATTTATGTCGGAAACTGGTTCGGTTCCCAAGCTGTAACAGCAAAGTTGAAGAGGCTTTGACTTTTATGAAAGGATATTTTGAGGAACTTGGATTTTCCGCCCGAATAATGTCGTTTAAAAATACTAAAGGACAAAGCGTTTCCAATTTATATGCGACTTACGGCGAAGGACATCCGCATTTACTGTTTTCCGGACATATGGACGTTGTTCCCTCCGGAGACGAAACAGCTTGGAGATTTCCAGCGTTTGAGGGAAATGTTGAGGACGGTATTCTCTATGGGCGTGGTATTGCCGATATGAAAGGGGGAATAGCTTGTTTTGCCGATGCTTGTCGAGAGTTTATTTCTGAAAATAAGTTTCAGGGCAAAATCAGCTTTATTATCTCCGGAGATGAAGAAGAACCTCTGGTGGACGGAACGGAAAAAAGTATGGAACAGCTTTTGGACGAAGGAGAAGTTTTTGACTTTGCCATTGTCGGTGAACCGTCAAATCCTAAAGGGATGGGGGATGAAATTAAAGTCGGACGCCGCGGGGATATCGTCTTGAGAATAACTTCCTTTGGTCAGCAGGGACACACGGCTTATCCGGATATGGTGGTTAATCCGATACATAATCTGGTTGGCTTATTGAATGCAATGTTAACGGATAAATTGGATGATGGTAACGAATTTTTTGGCCCGTCTACGCTCCAGATAACAACGGTTGATGTCGGTAATCCGGCATCGAATGTTGTTCCGGCACAAGCTTATGCTCAAATTGATATTCGGTTTAATTCAAATCACACCTCCCAAAGCATAGTTGATTGGGCGAAGAAGCACATCGCCGCCGCGAAAGGAAAATTTGTTCTTGAACCGGAATATGTGGGAGAATCTTTTCTCAGTCCGATTAGCAAAAATGTGGAAATGTTAAAGGAAATTATTTTTCACCACACGGGAAAAAACCCGGCATATTCAACAGCAGGCGGAACCTCTGATGCCCGTTTTGTAAAAAAATATTGTCCGGTAGTTGAGTATGGCTTGACGAATGGCTCCATTCATAAAGTCAATGAATGTGAAAAGGTCGCAAACATAGAATTGCTGCAAAAAATATATAAAGATTTCTTGAACGGATTTTTTAGTTAATCTTCAGGGGAGTCTTCATCGTCAACAGCCGGATAAACGCCTAAGACCTCAATTTTTTGTGTGTTTTCGGGAAGAACCGGAGCCGGAGGCTTAATGCCAAACGTATCGCCGACGATAATTCTCTCGTTAGAGTTCATCATTGCCAAATCGTTGTTTAAAACCGGATTTTCCGGATAGTTTCCTGTTTCGGCAATAAACTTTAAATCTCTGATATAATCGTTATATTTCTGTTGATATTCGGGTGTCCGTTCTAAATCTTGGTTGTTGTAATTCAGATATTGGCTGTGAATAGCCTTGTCAATATTAAATGGTTCCGGCAGAGGAGTAACTGTTGTCGGCTCAATTTGCGGAGAATTGGTTTCGACAAATTCTTCCTCCTGAGGTTGAGCTTGCTTAGGAGCTGTTTGCGGTTCAGGTTCCGGTTTGGGTTTGGGTTCTTCATAATAAAAAGGCGGCAAAACTTCTCTGCGTTCTAATTCTGCTTGGGGGATAAAGAAATTAGGAGTCAGTTTTTTTCGAACATAACGCCCCTCTTGTGCGGAAACTGCAACAGACAGAAGAATAAGAGAAAGTGCCAAAACAGCAAATACGAAGTTCTTCATTTTCTTATCAACCCAAAATTAATAAATGGACTTTATAATAAATTACATGAAAAAACTTTTTTTTATATTAACAAGCTGTTTGTTTCTTTCCTTTGTTGCTGAAGATATTTCAGCGGCGGAAGAGGCTATGAAAAATCCGTTTTCCGAAACGGAAAATTCCGATCCTTGCAGCCAGATAATTCCGCAGCCTAAAGTAACGTTTTTCACTTCTTACGGAAAATTATCTTACGATTTCAGCAAGGATTTTAATGAATTGACCCGCATGGGTAAAACTTACGGTATTTTGGAACAGGGGGTTTTTGCTTCGGGATTGTCCGTCGTCGGAATTAACTGGGAGGTTTCGCTCAATTCCGTCAGCCGAATTATCGGTGATTATGATATTTGCGTCATTCCGACAAGTGTGGATGTCTTTATCGGCTACCAAAATCCGGTTATTTTCATGTCTCGGGAACTCCAACCGCACAGTTGTATTTATAACGTGGTGCTCAGACATGAACAAACCCATCATCAAATTAATAAAACTGCTTTAGAATATTTTATTCCGCAATTGCAAAAATCTATTTCCGAAATTGTAAAAGATATTCGTCCGCTTCATGTAACCAGCAGTTCCATGATAGATAATGCAACCAATGAGTTAACCGATGAATATATCCGCCGCATAGAACCGCTTATCAGCTATTTTAAGAAGGAGCTCTTAAAGGAACAAAGCAAATTGGATAACCACGGCAATTACCAGATGGAAAGCGATTTGTGCAAATATGTTAACCGGCACAAGAAGTAGCCGCCGGACATTTTTTCGTTTCCTCGACAAAGGCGTCAATAAAGCTGTCAATACCGTTGTATGCAGCATCAATATACGGTAGGTCTTTGGATGAGTTGCTGTTGTAATATAAACGAACCGTTGTCATGCCGATTTGTTTCGGATATTTGAGGTTGGAATAGCTGTCATCAACAAAAATGCAGTCTTTAGCATCAATACCGATTTTTTCACACAGCCAATAGTAAACATTCGGAGTTTCGTTTTTCTTGAGATTGTCAAAATCTTCAACGGAATAAATCCGATCTTTAAATAGTTCGAACAAACCGATTTTACGTAAAATTTTTTCAGCCAGTTTTCGGGTGCTGTTGGTAAAAATGTATTGAGGGATATTGAGATTTTGCAGTTTTTCAGGCAGACCTTCGTATGGTTCAATGTAGTCAACCGGTACGTTGTTGTGGTAAGCGTGATAGAAGTCGATTTCATCAACGCCATATTCTTTGTAAAAGATAACGCCGCCGTCCCGATATTTTTTGAAAGATTCTTTAACCAGATTTTTTGCTTGATCATAAGTCATGTCAATTCCGATGTCTTCCACCAGAACCTTTGCCATAACACCGTCCAAAACATCTGCGTACTCAGGTGTAATGCGGTATAACGTATTGTCCAAATCCCAGATAATGGCTTTTTTGCAAAAAATCACGCTTGTTTCTCCATATTCTATACAATTATCCAACCTTCAAAGTATATCCGTATCCGAAATTTTCGTCAATGCTGATAATTGCTTTTTCAAAAAGAAAGTCCGGAAAATATTGAAAAGCTGCCAAACGAGAATATATCAGAATTTGAGGTTAACAGATAAAAGAGGTTTGAAATGAAAAAAATATTAGGAATAGCTGCCGGTGCGGTGTTGGCTTATGTCGGTCAGGTAATGGCTCAAACCGATACATCAGCTGTTGTCGGAACACCTGATTCTGCCAATATGGTGATTATTGAACAAGGGTATGAGGTAGTGACGCCTGCGGTCAATACGCCGTCGAATACAGGAATGGAAGCCTTGCCGGGAGATCCGGGGGTAGAAGTTGCTCCGGTTCCGGATAATAATACACCTGCGGGGCAAAAAACAAACACTGACGGAAATATAACCGTTGATGAGACTGTAACAGAAACTGTGGTTGACTAAAATCAAAGCCCGCTTTTTAGCGGGCTTTTTTGTTATTCCGGTTTAGAAAAGAAACCTGCGTAAACGTGGAGATTGTAATAATCCGCC
>CAZFRT010000036.1:0-12997 GCA_964521455.1 uncultured Azospirillum sp. | reverse complement strand
ATAGTTTTTGCCTTCATGGTAGGCAAAAACCTGTGTTTTTCCGTCAAGTTTGCGAAAAGCGGACGAGTGAATTAAGCGATCTCTGTCACGTTGAAACGGGGAGCGAATGATATTTGTAAAATCGGGATATAAGCGTCCGCGACTTTGCTCCGGATGAATGGCGTATTTTGCAAGTTCCATATTTTTAGCTTTCAATAATTTTATTTTCAGATACAATACACTAAAATTAACAATAAAGGTATAAAATGAAAATAGCGACTTATAATGTAAATTCCGTTAACGCTCGAATGGAAAATTTGACGGACTGGCTGCAAAAGTCCAATCCTGATGTTGTTTTGTTACAAGAAATTAAAACGGAGTTTAATTCTTTTCCTTTTTTTGACTTTCAGCTTCTGGGATATGATGCCAAAATCCTTGGGCAAAAAAGCTATAACGGAGTTGCTGTTTTAAGCCGCCATAAAATGACACTTGCCCGCGAAAGCTTGCCCGATTTTGAGGATGAAAATTCCCGTTATTTGGAAGTTGTGGTAAATGTAAAAGGAGAAAATTTCCGTATTGCCTCAATTTATATGCCGAACGGCAATCCACCGTATAATAATCCCGATGATAATTCAAAATTTGAATATAAATTAAAATGGATGGAAGCTTTTTACAAACATGCCGAAAACCTCCTGAAAAGTCGGGAACCTGTTATCCTCGGTGGAGATTTTAATGTGATTATGACAGATGACGATGTTTACGATAAAAGCCTTTTTATAAACAATGCCCTGTTTAGAGAAGAAGTAAAACAACGTTTAAAAGCCGTTGAGTATTTGGGTTTTTATGATGCGTACCGTTCCTTGCACCCTAAAACGACGGGCTATACGTATTGGGATTATGCCGGAAGTGCGTTGCAGTTAGATTTAGGTATGCGGATAGACTATCTGTTTATGTCTCCGACTGCCATGGATAAATTGTTGTCCTGTGACGTAGATAAAACTCCTCGGCAAGGCGTTAAACCTTCTGATCATACGGCTTTGGTTGCGGAATTAAAATAAATATGAAAAAGAATAAAATAAAAAAGCAAGGCCTCTTGCCGGAAAATTGCCTGTTGGAAATTAACGGAGAAAGTGGTTTCGGAGATTTGACCGCGATAACATCCTCTCGAGAAGACAATCCGCAGGGACATAAAATTTATGTTCTGGAAAACAGAAAAATTAAACCGGCATTGCAAATCGGTGATAAATTTCTGGCGAAGATGATATTCAAAAGAGGAGCTTGGTGGGCAAAACCGATAGCCCGAACGACCATGTCCGGCGGACAAACGGAAAAAATCTATGGTATTATTGAAAAGAAAGACGGAAAATTCTTCTTAAGATCATCAGAAAAAAACGCTCGGATGACTTACCTGCTGGATACCATCGGCAAAGCCAAAGAGGGGGATTTCGTCAGTGTTATGTTGAGTGGAGAACGGAAGTTTAAAGAGGCTCGTATTCTCAAAAATTTCGGTTCGTTCAACTTAAGCAAAGCTTCTTCGGTTTTGATATTGGAAAAATATGGGATTTCAGATGTTTTCTCTGATGAAGTGCTGAAAGAAGCTGAACATTCTTCCGAGTTTTCAAAGCATGGAAGGGAAGACATCACAAACCTTCCGTTGGTAACGATAGACGGTGATGATTCCAAAGATTTTGATGACGCTGTTTTTGCGGAAAAAACGGAGGATGGTTTCAATCTGGTTGTGGCGATTGCCGATGTGGCGTTTTATGTTCCATATTTTAGCGAACTGGATAGGGAAGCATACAAGAGAGGAAATTCGGTCTATCTGCCGAATATGGTTATTCCGATGTTGCCGGAGAAACTTTCCAACGACTTGTGTTCTCTGCGTCCGAAAGAAGAAAGAGCTTGTCTGGCCTGCTTTATGAAAATAGATAAGGACGGAAACTTAAAAAGTTATGATTTCAAGCGAGCGGTAATGAAGTCTGTGGCTCGTCTGACGTATCGTGAAGTCCAAAACGCCATTGACGGCAAGTTCAACAATAATACAGTCGGAATTTTCAAAACGGTTATTCAACCGTTGTATGAGGCTTATTTTGCTTTGGATAAAGCCCGTAAAAAGCGTGGAGCTTTGGAAATTGAACCGCACGAAATTACCGTAAAGGTAGATAAGGACGGTAATGTGAAATCCGTGGAAAAAACCGAAGATTTTATCAGTTGTAAGATTATTGAAGAGTTTATGATTGCAGCTAATGTTGCAGCGGCTAGGGCTTTAAAGAAAACCAAATTACCGGTGATGTATCGGGTGCATGAAAAGCCTTTGGAGGAAAAACTAAAAGAACTGGAGCCTTTGCTGTTTGATTTGCACATGAAACTTCCTGATTATCCGGCTTTAAAACCCGAACATTTAAATAAAATTATGGAAAGCTGTCGGAGTAAAGAATACGGAGCCGGAATCAGCGATTTGATTTTGCGTTTGCAATGTCAGGCAAAATACAGTCCGTATAATATCGGACATTTTGGTTTAGCATTAAAAGATTATGTGCATTTCACTTCTCCGATACGACGCTATTCTGATTTGTTGGTACATCGAGCTTTGATAAAGGCTTATAAAATGCCGGAGAACGGGGCATTGGATGATGGAGCAACGGAAAAACTGTTTGAAGAAATCGGCGAACATTTGTGCGTAACCGAAAGAAGGGCGGTGAATGCCGAAAGAGATATGGTTTCCCGTTTTCTTTCTTCTTATTTGGAACCTTCCGTTGGTGGTGATTTTGACGTGAAAATCAGCGGCCTGACAACCGCCGGTATTTTTGTTCAGATTGAAAACCTCGGAGCGGAGGGCCTGATCCCTATGCGTTCTCTTCCTGATGACAATTATGCTCTTGAAGCCGGAGGTTGCAGATTAAGAGGAGAAATAAATGACCGATGTTTTGTTTTTGGAGAAGGAGTGAAAGCTCGGCTGCTTGAGGCTTCCCCAATAACTGGTGGATTAATTTTTAAATTTGTGGATGAAACGGAAGGCGTCGATTATTATGAAAAAGGCAAAGGACGAGTGTGTTCCGTTTCTAAACCGAAAAAGCCGAAATCAGAACGAAAGAAAAAACTTAAAGAAAAAAATAATCAAAAGAAAAAAGATAAAGACCAAGAAAAATGAGACTAACCGGATACATATTTTTATCAATGTTGTTTTTCGCATTTCCCGCACAAGCCGGAGACGGTGCTTTGTTGCGTCAAATCTATCAAACGGTTGCAGATGAATATATTGAACCGGTTTCAGTCGGAGATTTTGCTCCTCTGTGTCTGAAAGGCTTAAACGCCATGGATAAGAAAATTCGGGTCGCTGATGATAACACTCGGGTTTCTGTTTATTATGAAGGAAGCTTTGTCAAAGGGGTTATCAAACCGTCGGATAAGGCGGATATGGACGCTTGGGTGCGTCTGAGTTTGGATGTGATGTCCGCTGCCCGTAAAGCCTCTCCCGAAATAGGACATCGGGATTTTGAAATGGTCGATTATATGATGTTAGCGGGATTTCCCGCATTGGATGCTGATTCCAAATATTATCCTGATTTAGATATTTCTAAGAAACAACCGGATAAGGCAAAACGTTATTTTTATGACAGAATGATAGAGGACGTTTTGTACATTAAGGTTGGTGCTATCAATCAATATACGGCCAAAAATATTGAAGATAGTCTGAAAAAAAATGAGCCGCTCAAAGGTTTGATTCTTGATTTGCGAGGCAGTCCGGGAGGAATGTTGAGTGAAGCGGTAAAAATTTCCGGAATGTTTTTGGATGAGGGAATAATTGTGTCTACGCAAGGGCGAGACAAAGACAGTGCCAAATTTTATAATGCTGATGCCGGAGATATTTTGAACAGTCGTCCGATAGTGGTTTTAATTGACGGACAGACAGCTTCTTCTGCGGAGGTTATCGCCTCCGGATTAAAAGAACAGGGAAGAGCTAAAGTTATCGGAACACGGAGCTTTGGTAAAGGAACCGTTCAAACATTGAAAAGATTTGACAACGACAGTGAAGCCGCTCTGACCAACGCGTATTTTTATACGCCGTCAGGTTATAAAATAGACAAGAGCGGAATTTATCCGGATTTATGCATGGCTGGGACATTAGACACCTCTCCGTTGAAAAAACTTCTGTCTAAGTTTGGTGTTAACGAGTCTTGCGAAAGGGAAAACCGCGAAAATATGAATATTGATGTTGATGCTGCCGTAGCGTTAATTCAACAAAATACGCTTTAAAAAGCGAAAAGCCCGGGTCTTTGATTTGACCGGGGCTCTCCTTCATTAAGCGTTTTTTATTCGCTTTCTTTCATCCAGTAGTACATCCGGCGGCAGATCAGAGTGATAATGCCGACGATAAGAATACGAAAGATCATCCAACCGCCATGTGCGGGGAGGTCTTCAATCTGGGTGCCGGAACAGATTTCCGTAAGGATAATCGACCCTATGTAGCCGGCGAAGTAGAACATCGTGAACGAGAGGAAGAGTGCCTGCCAGGCAACCTTCTTAAGCTGTTTCATAACGAAATTTCCTGCGGCTGCTGCGTAAGGTGCACAGAAGCGGAGGAACTTCTTGATGATGTCTACGGTGTTGGCTACGAGTTCGTTCTTGTTGTTTTTTGCAATTGTATTCATAGTTTATTTTTTTATGATTTGACATGCTTGCAAAAGATTCTGTACCGGAAGAGAGAAACTCTCTTTTTTGACATTTAGTAGGCACAATAATCTTTGAAATTGAGATAACTATATCATAAAAAGATTATTTCTGCAATGGACAAAATTATGAAAATTTTGTAATAAGATGCAAAATATTGAATAATTGCTGTTAAAATATGGTTGACAATCCGCTGAAAAAATGTATATTACGCCTAAATGTTTAAATGATAACCTAAATTAAAGAGTATAAAAAAATGGCAAAAGCAGTAAAAGTTAAAGTAAAATTGGAAAGTACAGCCGGTACAGGTACATTTTATCTTGCTGAAAAGAATCCTAGAACTCATCCGGAAAAATTGTCTTTGAAAAAATATGACAAGAAATCTAAAAAACACGAAGAGTTCGTAGAAAAGAAATTGAAGTAATAGATTCTTCTCAAGTGCACGATTTACAAAGGTACCGGTTTTCGGTACCTTTTTTGTTTACTTTAAATCGCCGTTCAGGCAATGCGGAAAGTTATGTTTTAAGCCGGTACGCCGTTCGGATAGGATTTTAACTGTCAAGAATTTCAGCCTTTTCATATTCTTTGTGCAGTTTTTCAATTTGAACATCCGTATATCGCTGGGTGGTGGTTAGGGACGCATGCCCCAGCAGTTCCTGAATGGAACGCAAATCGGTCCCTTCGGCTAACAGGTGGGTTGCAAAAGAATGCCGCAGAGCATGAGGCGTTAAGTTGTCCGGCAAATTTAAAGACGTTCGAATTTTTTGCATCTGCCTTTGAATAATTCGTGGACTTAAACGCTCACCTCGTGCCCCTAAAAATAAAGCATCACCATTTTTCAAATGATAAGGGCATTTGTTAAGGTAAGCATTGATATTTTCAATAACGACAGGCAATAAAGGCACAATTCTTGTTTTATTACCTTTACCTTTAATCCGCATGAAGTCGTTGTTAGTAATATCACCGATATTTAAGGAAAGGGCTTCGGAAATACGCAGACCACACCCGTACAAAAGGGTGAAAATGGCTTTATCCCGAAGTCCTTGCCACGTTTTCTTTTCCCATAATTCAGATTCATTCAAAAGTCTGAATGCATCCTCCACATCCATAGCTTTGGGTAGAGTCTTTGACCGCCTTGGCGATGAAATAACCGAAATAGCGGCGTTTTTCACATAATCGTTGCGATCCAGCCATTTAAAAAAGTTTTTAACAGAGGAAATTCCTCTCGCTATGGAAGATTTTTCAATATATTTACCCGCCCGATAACTGAGATAACCGCGAAAGTCACGGACGTCAATTTTTCCCAAATCGGAAACAGATAATTTTTTGTTATTGAAAAAGTTAAAAAACTCGGACAAATCCCGAAAATAAGCATCCAGCGTATGAGCGGAATAACGCCGCTCGTTTTTGAGCCAGTTTTGCCATTGGCGGATTAAGTCCTGCACATCTGCTCCGGCAATATATCTGATTTCCTGTTTCATAATTCCATAATAAGCGAATTTTATTTAAAATTGGTATATAATCTGTGTGTTATTTTTTTAGGTATTTGTCCTTTGTTGTTTTGCCTGTTATGATAAGGAGAATTTTAACGAGGATGTTTTATTGAGCAATATTGTTGGAGTAATGCTGCCGCTACCTTTTAATGAACCTTTTGACTACAAGGTCGAGGGAGATGTTCCTGTCGGAACAATTGTGAGAGTTCCTTGGGGCAGGGAAGAGCAAGTAGGGGTTGTCTGGAAGCACGGGAAATCTGCAGATATTGCCGAAAATAAAATTAAGTCGATACTTGAAAAATACAATTACCCTCCTTTATCTAAGGAATTAATAAAATTCATCAATTGGGTCGCTTCATATAACTTGGCTTTTGTCGGCTTGGTGCTGAAAATGGTTATCAGCGTCAAAGCGGCGTTTGACGATCCGAAAATGACAGCTCTTTATACCTTGTCCGGGAAAACTTTGGCGGAAGCAAAGTTAAAAAACTCCGACGCTCGTTGGCGGGTAATGGATTTGTTGAAACATTATCCTTATACCCGACAAGAGATTGCCAAAGGAGCGGGTGTCGGTCAGCAAGTTATCAAAACAATGATTGACGCGGGTGTTTTAAAGCCGATATTTGTTGAAAATAAACGTGAGTTTATGGAACCGATAGGAGAATATCATAAGGTAAATTTGACAGAGGAACAACAGTCTGCGGCGGATGTTTTGGTGTCTAAAATCGGAAACGGATTTTCGGTCACTCTTCTAGATGGTGTTACCGGCTCGGGTAAAACGGAAGTTTATTTTGAGGCAGTTGCCGAGGCTTTAAAACAAAACAAGCAGGTGGTTATTCTGGTACCTGAAATCGCTTTGACCACGCAATGGCTTTCCCGATTTGAAAAACGCTTCGGAGTTAAACCTGCCAAATGGCATTCCGGACTTGGTGTTAAGGAAAGAGCGGATACATGGAAGGCTGTGATTGAAGGGCGGGTTAAAGTTTTAGTCGGAGCCAGATCTGCTCTGTTTTTGCCTTATTCTGCTTTGGGCTTGGTAGTAATTGATGAAAGTCACGATCACTCCTTTAAGCAGGAAGATATTGTCAATTATCAAGGGCGGGATATGGCGATTGTTCGAGCAAAAATTGAAGACTTTCCGCTTATTCTTTCCACGGCCACACCTGATTTGGAAACCGTTTGCAATGTGGAAGAGGGAAAATATGAAGTCGTCAAATTGGCTTCTCGTTTTGCAACGGCGGAACTTCCCGAAATAAAGATTATTGACCTGAAAAAAGATAAGCCGAAAAAAGAAGGTTGGGGTGTAACTTGGCTTAGCCCGTCTTTAGTGGAGGCGTTAAAGCAAAATCTGGAGAAATGCGAACAGTCTATGCTGTTTTTGAACCGGAGAGGATATGCTCCGCTGACGATTTGCAGAGATTGCGGACACCGCATACAATGCCCGAATTGTACGGCATGGATGACGGAACACCGTCGGTCAAAATCTTTAATCTGCCACCATTGCGGACATACAATCCCGATTCCGAAGGTTTGTCCGGAATGTGGTTCCGAAGACGGACTGACGGCTTGCGGCCCGGGGGTGGAACGAATTGCCGAGGAAGTGAAAAAACGTTTTCCTGATGCCCGAATTGAAATTATTTCAAGTGATATTACCGCTTCTTTGACCGAAGTTTCCTCTGTTATTCATAAAATGGAGCAAGGAGAAGTTGATATTTTAATCGGAACGCAGATTCTGGCTAAGGGACATCACTTTCCGAGCTTGACTTTGGTCGGGATTGTTGATGCGGATTTAGGGTTGATGGGGAGTGATTTGCGAGCTTCCGAACAAACATTCCAGTTGTTGTCTCAGGTGTCCGGACGAGCCGGACGAGGCGAGAAAAAAGGCACGGTGTATCTGCAAACACTTTATCCTGAAAATGCTGTTTTGAAAGCTTTATTAGATAATGACAGAGAGCAGTTTCTCAAACTGGAGAAGAAAACTCGAAAAATGTTAAAAATGCCTCCGTTTGGAAAACTTGCCGCAGTCATTGTTTCGGGAACAAATCAGGAAATGGCAGAAAAAACCGCGGTTTGGTTGGGGCAAACTGCCCCGAATAATGAGTATGTGTCGACATTGGGACCGGCTCCGGCACCGATTTATATGCTAAGAGGAAAATATCGTTTCCGCCTGCTTCTGAAAACGGCAAAGAATATAAAAATTCAAGAAGTTGTTAGAGAATGGATGAAAAAAGTCAATGTTCCGTCGTCGGTACGGGTGGAGGTGGATATCGATCCTTACAGTTTTATGTAAAAGTTAGTGCGTATTAATAAATTAGAAACCAATTGTTCTTTAATATGTAAAACAGTTAATGTGTGAAGCAGTCAGTTAATAAAAAACAGAGATTAAAATTGAAAAAAATTTCAAAATCAAAAATAATTTCAACTTATGCCTTGGCTTTGTATGAGGGAGCCGAGGAGAAAAAGTCCGTGGAGAAAGTCTTTGCTGATGTGGAAAAGCTTTTGTCTGCGGTAAAAGAAGATTCTAGTATCGTTAAATATTTAGCAAATCCGGTTTGGGATGTGGAAGCTAAAAAAGCGGCAATCAAAGAAATCTCGTCTAAAGTTCATTTGTGTAAAGAGACGATGAATTGCATGGATATTATTGCCGATAATAAACGTTTTGCAGAGTTTCAGCAGATTCTGGAGGGTTTTATTCAACTGTATTATCAAAAAAATAATATTGTTGAAGTGGAGGTCTTGACGGTAAAAAAACTGGAAACGGCTCAGGATAGAAAGTTGAAGGAAAATCTGGAAAAGGTTTTGAATAAAAAAGTTATGGTTAAGTATGATGTTAAGCCTGATTTGTTGGGTGGCTTAATTATAAAATTTGGTTCTTCAATGATTGATAATTCAATCAAAGGAAAATTAAATCGTTTAGAATTAATAATGAAAGGTGGACGCTAATGTCTATGGTTGCCAGCGAAATATCTTCCATTATCAAGGAAAAAATCGCTAATTCCGATATCAATGTTGATGTCTCGGAAGTCGGGCGGGTTTTGTCTGTTGGTGATGGTATTGCCCGTGTCTATGGTTTGGACAAAGTTCAGGCTAATGAAATGGTCGAGTTTGAATCCGGAGTTAAGGGAATGGCTCTTAACTTGGAGGAAGACAACGTCGGTGTCGTTATTTTTGGTTCTGACCAAGAAATCAAAGAGGGAGACGTTGTTAAGCGTACGGATAAAATCGTGAGTGTTCCTGTCGGAAAAGAATTGCTCGGTCGCGTTGTTGATGCTTTGGGTGAACCGATTGACGGAAAAGGCCCGATAAAAGCGAAGGAATACAGCAATTCGGAAGTAAAAGCTCCGGGTATTATTCCTAGAAAAAGCGTTCATGAGCCAGTTCAGACGGGATTGAAAATTATTGACTCTCTGATTCCTATTGGACGTGGTCAACGTGAGTTGATTATTGGCGACCGTCAGACCGGAAAAACCGCAATCATTCTGGATACGATTATTAACCAAAAAACAGTTAATGATCAGGCAAAATCTGAAAAAGACAAAATGTATTGTATTTATGTTGCAATCGGGCAAAAGCGTTCTACCGTGGCACAGGTGGTTAAAACTTTGAAAGACCATGGTGCAATGGATTATACTATTGTTGTTGCCGCAACCGCTTCCGATCCTGCTCCGATGCAGTTTATTGCTCCGTATTCCGGATGTGCTATGGGAGAGTTCTTCAGAGACAACGGGATGCATGCAACTATCTTTTATGATGACCTTTCCAAACAGGCAACGGCCTACAGACAAATGTCGTTATTGCTCCGTCGTCCGCCTGGACGTGAAGCTTATCCTGGCGATGTGTTCTATCTGCACTCTCGTTTGTTGGAACGTGCCGCAAAGATGAACGATGCTGAAGGAGCCGGTTCTTTGACCGCTTTGCCGGTAATCGAAACTCAGGCCGGAGATGTTTCCGCTTATATTCCGACCAATGTGATTTCAATTACGGATGGTCAGATATTCTTGGAAACCAGCTTGTTCTATCAAGGTGTTCGTCCGGCGGTTAACGTGGGTATTTCCGTATCACGTGTGGGTTCTGCCGCTCAGATTAAGGCGATGAAACAAGTCGCTGGAAAAATCAAGTTGGAATTGGCTCAGTATCGTGAAATGGCGGCATTTGCTCAGTTCGCTTCAGATATGGATGTTTCAACCAAAAACCTTCTGGCTCGCGGTGAACGATTGACCGAACTTTTGAAACAACCGGTTTATCATCCGATGCCGGTAGAGGATGAAGTTGTCAGTATCTTCTCCGGAGTAAGAGGTTTCTTGGATAAAATTCCGGTAAACAGGGTAAAAGAGTTTGAAAGCAAATCTCTGGCAGAGATTAAGGCAAACTATCCGGAATATCTGAAACAAATTCGTAAAGAAAAAGTTATTTCTGATGAGTTGGATGCAAAACTGACTGAGTTTTATGAAAACTTTTTAAGCGAATTTATTGGTGAAGAAAAAGCAGCGTAAGGAAAGACGATGGCAGGCTTAAAAGAGTTAAGAACTCGTATTGAGACGATAAAATCGACGCAGAAAATCACTTCGGCAATGAAGATGGTTGCTGCGTCCCGCCTTCGCCGTTCCCAAGGATTGATAAGCAAATGTTCTTTTTATCATAACAATCTGATTTCTTGTGCCAACAGAGTAATATTTGAACTTCAAGAAGAGGAAAATAACACCGGAATAGCCGTTAATTATCCAAAGCTGATAACAGGTACGGGTAAAGATAAAACTTATCTTTTGTTGGTCTTTACTTCAGACCGCGGTTTGTGCGGAAGCTACAATGCCAATGTGGCAAAAGTCGCAATTTCCCGTATTGAAGAACTTCTGGCTCAGGATAAAGAGGTTAAGGTCGTTTGTATCGGTAAAAAAGGACGTGATATTATCAGACGCAAATATGCGGATTTGATTGTCAATACGATAGAAGGCGTGGCAAAAAAAGGGGCAAAATATTATGAAGGGACGGATATCTCTTATCCTGTCCTTGAAGCATATGAAAAAGGTGAAATTGATGTTTGTGAAGTGATAGTCAGTCATTTCCGTTCTGCAATCAATCGCGAAGTGAAGTGCAAACAGCTCTTGCCGATGAAAATGGAAAACTTTGAGGATAACAAACGCTTAAATTTCCGTACAAATGTTGTCAGAGGGGCTTTCTATGAATATGAACCGGGCAAGCTGGAACTTTTGTCGGGAATATTGCCGCTGATTTTCAGAGAAAGTGTTTTTCAGGCGATTGTTCATTCTCAGGCTTCCGAGCATGGAGCTCGTATGACGTCTATGGATAATGCAACCCGCAACGCCAAAGACATGATATCTAAATTAACCTTAAAATATAACGGAATTCGCCAATCCGCCATTACGACGGAGCTGATTGAAATTATTTCAGGTGCGGAAGCACTCTAAGATAAGATTATAAGGAGATAAAAATGACCGAGAAGAAAACAACGAAAAAAGCACCTGCCAAGGCTGCCGCTAAAGAAACGGAAGTCAAAAAAACTTCTGTTAAAAAAGCCGCTGTAAAAAAGACAGAGAGTGTTACCGAGTTTGATAAAAAAGCCATTAAAGAAATGAATGCGGATGAAAAGAAAGCCGTAAAAAAAATTAAGGCAATTGAGAAAAAAGAAAAAAATACAAACGCTTTGGGACACATTTCTCAGGTAATGGGTGCAGTTGTTGACGTTAAATTTGAAAATGTTGATGAACTTCCGAATATTTTAACAGCTTTGGAATGTGATAACCACGGCAAGAAATTGGTTTTGGAAGTGGCTCAACACTTAGGTGAGAGCGTTGTTCGTACAATCGCTATGGATACGACCGATGGTTTGGTCAGAGGATTGGAAGTTGTCAATACCGGACACCCGATTGAAGTTCCGGTCGGTCCTGAGTTGTTAGGACGTATTGTTAACGTTATCGGCGAACCGGTAGACGGTCGTGGTCCGGTAAAATCCAAAACAGAATTTCCGATTCACCGTCCGGCTCCTTCGTTTATTGACCAATCAACAGAAACGGAGGTTTTGACAACCGGTATTAAAGTGATTGATCTGTTGGAACCATATTCCAAAGGTGGTAAAATCGGTTTGTTCGGCGGTGCCGGTGTAGGCAAAACCGTTTTGATTATGGAATTGATTAATAACATTGCTAAAGGACACGGTGGTTATTCAGTATTTGCCGGCGTGGGAGAAAGAACTCGTGAAGGAAACGACCTTTACCACGAGATGATTGAATCCGGCGTTATTGATTTGAAAGGCGATAAGTCTAAAACCGTGCTTGTTTACGGACAGATGAACGAACCTCCTGGAGCTCGTGCCCGTGTCGCATTGACTGGTTTGACACAGGCTGAATATTTCCGTGATGAAGAACATCAAGACGTACTGTTCTTCGTTGATAATATTTTCCGTTTCACACAAGCCGGTTCAGAAGTGTCCGCTCTGTTGGGACGTATTCCTTCCGCTGTGGGTTATCAACCGACGTTGGGTACGGATATGGGTGCCATGCAGGAACGTATTACATCAACCAAGAACGGATCCATTACCTCTGTTCAAGCCGTGTATGTTCCGGCCGATGACTTGACCGACCCGGCACCGGCAACAACATTTGCTCACTTGGATGCAACAACCGTTTTGTCTCGTAAGATTTCTGAATTGGGTATTTATCCGGCGGTTGACCCGTTGGATTCTACCAGTCGTATTCTGGATCCGACGATTGTTGGCGATGAACACTATCAGGTTGCTCGTCAGGTACAGGAAATTTTGCAAAAATATAACTCTTTGCAGGATATTATTGCAATCTTGGGTATGGATGAATTGTCTGAAGAAGATAAACTGACGGTTGCTC
>CAZFRT010000035.1:0-13481 GCA_964521455.1 uncultured Azospirillum sp. | reverse complement strand
CATTAATTTTTTAACAACAGGATTTGACATGAAAAAGGCTAAAAATACAAGAATTGAGAAAAACGGCTGGGTTTGTCCGTATGTGTTTACAAAATCTCTTCAGGGACAGCCGGACGATGTTTTTCGGCGGACAATAGAATTTGCGGCAGCGTATGACGAAAACTGGAAAGAGTATCAGCCCGGCGGTGGTAAAGAATTAGATCTGTCTCTGCTGCCGGATGCCGGAAAACCGGCGTTCTATTTCGCTCAGATGATGATTGATGCAAATAACCGTAAATACTACGAAGTTGCATTTAAAAAACGCCGAACCCGGAAACCTAAAAAAACTAAAATTGAAAATGGGACTTCATCCCCGGTTTTGCCTCTTGAAGAAGATGAAGATGAGTAATGAAAAAATTAAAGAAAAGAAAAAAAGAAAAAAAGAACCAAAAAAAGAAATAAAGAAAAGAAACCAGATATAGGTTGAGGTAAAGTTATGGATTTAGATTAAGATATAAGGTTTTAGGTTTAAAGTTTTAAAGGATAAGGATTGTTAAGGAAAAGGTTTGATAAGTCTGTGGATAAGTTTGTGGGTAAGAAAAGAGGGAGTAAATGGAGAGGATCAGAGAAAGAAAAAGGATTTGTTTTAAAGGCGGCCATTCGGCCGCATACGCCTTCGGCGGGCTCGGCAAAGGCGTATTTGCGGGGGGCTTGGTTTCTAAATTTTTTAATGACGTTTTGCGGTTAAATTAAATTTAAAAGGATTTTAAAATGGAAAAATACGTTTCAAAAGCTGAATTGGAAAAAGCCGGTTGGAGAAAAGTAGGGCGGTGTATTGTTCATCTGGATGTTATCAGCCGTTATGCCGAAAACGGGGATTTGGATATGCCGGGGTCGGTTTTTGATGCCAGAGAGAAAATTTCCGCCGCCAGCCGCCTGTTTGTTGATTTTTATCTCGGACGGCTTTCTCCGGTCAGAGTTACCAACCCGTTGCGTTTGAAAGTGGACGGCGGTGGTAAAAGCGTGGAAAAAGAAAGCGTCCTCGACCGAAAACAAGCTTATATTCAGGCAATGAGAGCTATTCCTTGGCAGTTTCGGGCTGCCGTGCGGACGGTTTGTGTCGAGGACAAAGCCATTAAAGCGGCCGGAGAAGTGGTTAAAATGAGCCGGCATAAGCAATTGCAAACCATTGACAGAGGGAAGTTTCTGCTCAATTTGGGATTAGATTGTTTGGTTAGGTATTATCTTAAAAAAATATCAACTAAGGATTGAATTTTTATTTTTTATGGTTATAACTTTTGTCTATCTTGAAAAGGGATAGAGCAGAAAAGACGGTACAGAAAGAACAGGTTCCACATCAGTCTTTGAAAGGCGAAAATATGAATATCATCGGATTTTATACAGTTGTTTTGTTTATTTTATGTTTGACGGGGCATATTGTCTCTCGTCATTCTGTGTGGCGGTATGTGGTGGATGCGGCTTTATGGCTTCCTATTCTCGGAAGGGTTTTTGCACTTTGGTAAAAAATCGTCTTGACATTTGTCAGACAAAAGTTTAGCATTGCAAGTATGGTGGAAATTTGTATTCATGGTTTCCGCCATTTTTTATAAAATCTTGTTGTTGTAAACCGCTTTGCCGCAGGCAGGGCGGTTTTTTTTATGGGAAAATTACATGGCGGAAAAGAAAAAAATAAAAACGGCTAAAAAAGCAAAAAAGGATTTCCGCACTCAAAAAACATCTGCGGTTATTTTGACGGAAATATCATCAGGAAAGTCTTTGAGCCGTATTTGTGAGGAAAACGGTTGGCCGAAAACCAGCGTTTATGAATGGTTGGCGAAAAACTTTCCCGAACAGTACGCACAGGCGATGCGTACGCGGGCGGACGTGTATAGGGATGAAATTATCTCCATTGCCGACGATGAAACATTGGTAACCAACGAGGATGTCGCGAAAGCAAAGTTGAAAATTGAAACCAGAAAGTGGCTGATGGGGAAAATGGCTCCGAAGAAATACGGCGACAAAGTGGAAGTTGACCACGGAATAACGGACGAGTTGAAGGAAATTGTTGTTGAATTTGTCCGATGAAGTTGAAAATGCAAATACCGGAAGTCTTTGCTCCGTTGTTGGAGAAGTCTGTCCGTATTAAATTTTACTATGGCGGGAGAGGCGGAGGAAAGTCCTATGCTTTTGCCGACAGTTTGTTGATTAAAGGCTTGAGAGGAAAATATCGCTTTGCCTGTCTTCGTGAAATTCAGGATTCAATCAAGGATTCCGTTCATAAACTGTTATGTGATCGGATTTCTTTTTATGGCGTGGCGGATTACGAGATAACCGACAACCGAATTGTTAATCGGCGGACGGGAACAGAGTTTATTTTTAAGGGGCTTCGCGATCAGGACAGCCAAAAGATTAAATCTTTGGAAGGTATTGATGTGGCTTGGATTGAGGAAGGCCAGACGATTTCTAAAAAGTCGTGGGAAATTTTGGAACCGACTATTCGTAAACCGGGGTCGGAAATCTGGATTTCCATGAATAGGGAAGAAGAAACGGATGCTTTGTGGGTGTTGGTTGGAAACAAGCCGGATGATGAAACATTGGTTGTTAAAGTTAATTATTACGCCAATCCGTTTTGTCCCGATATTTTGAAAAGACAGGCGGAGAAGTGCAAAATGGAAAATTATGAGGATTATTTGCATATTTGGGAAGGAGAACCGGTCCAGCAAGGCGACAAAAAGCTTATTTCCTCTGTTTCCGTGAAAAAAGCTTTGGAAACGCGGATTGACAATGAAAACAATTCAATGCCTTTGGTAATCGGTGTTGATCCAGCAAGATTCGGAGATGACTGCACGGCAATCTGCCGCCGAAAGGGGCGTCAGGCTTATCGGATAAAAAAACTTAAAAAACTCAGTTGCGTTGAGGTGGCTAATGTTTTGACGTCAATTATTTTGGAAGAACATCCGGTCAGGGTCAATATTGATGTCGGAGGATTAGGTGCCGGTATATATGACATTCTTGAGGACCGCGGATACGGAAATGTCGTCAGAGCTGTTAATTTTGGAGCAAAGGCTCAAAATCAGGAACGTTTCGGTAACAGGCGGGCTGAAATGTGGGCGAGAGTTAAAGACTGGCTTTGCGGCGAGCTGCCTGTTTCAATCGTTGATGAAGACGGTTTGTTGATGGCTGATTTGACGGCACCGGAAATAAAGTTTGACCGTGTCGGAAGACTGCTTCTTGAAAAAAAAGAAGATATCAAAGCCAGACTGGGACGTTCTACCGATGTGGGCGATGCCTTGGCTCTGACTTTTGCCGAGATGGTTTATACATCCGAAATGGATGTGGGGAATTATGACGAATGGGTTTATGACGCGGTATATATTTAACTTGGAGGCTTTGGCCTCCTTTTTTTTTGTGAAAGGAATAAAAATGGGCGGTGTATTCAGTAAACCGAAAGCTCCGGCGGTGGTTCAGCCGGTGGAAACTC
The DNA here is from genome assembly GCA_964521455.1 of uncultured Azospirillum sp. Taxonomy (GTDB): domain Bacteria; phylum Pseudomonadota; class Alphaproteobacteria; order RF32; family CAG-239; genus JAGAJR01. The sequence goes on along the minus strand of CAZFRT010000035.1, from coordinate 10,021 downwards.
CGGAAGTCGTCGATACTTCAGACAAGGTTCGGAAGGAAGAAAAAGGCCGGAAAAAAAGAAAAGGTGTGGCTTCGACGATTGTATCTCAAGGAGCGGATCTTTCCGGTATTCAAACAACCAAGAAAACTTTAGGGGCCTGAAATGGATTCACGGGTTGATTATCTACAGAAGCGTTTGGCTCATCTTAAAGCTGTTCGGGCTCCGTGGGAACCGGTTTGGGATAAAGCCGCGGAGCTTTGTTCGGTTAATTCGAAAATATACGTTAAAGATGAACGGGGAAGAATTATCCAAAACAACTTTGACGGTACGGCAAAATTGGCTTTAAATTCCTTTGCCGCCAGTATGAAGTCAATCCTTATTCCGACAAATACGATGTGGCATCGGCTCAAACCGACTAATCCGCGTTATGAAAACAATGATACCGTGCGGCGTTATTTGGAGTATGCCAATAATATCCTGTTCAAATTGCGTTATGCTCCGGATTCAAGGTTTGCAAGTGAAAGCACGACGCAACTGCGACAGATGGGTATTTACGGACAGGCTCCGTGGCTGGTGGAGGATAATGTCGGCAAGGGGATTGTTTATCGTTCCATCCCGATGGCGGAAGTTTATATTGATATTAACCGTTTAGGGCAGGTCGATACGGTTTATCGCGAATATGAGATGACCGCCAGACAAGCTTTAGACGAGTTTGGATATTTGGCAACTTCTGAAATCAGGGAAACGGCAGAGAAAGATCCTGATAAAAAAATGCGTTTTCTCCATGCGGTGGAACCGAGAAAAGACAGAAACCCGAAGAAAAAGGATTTTCGGGGAATGGATTTTGCCAGCTATCATGTTGATTTGGATGCCGCCAAACTGATTTATGAAGGCGGTTACAGAGTTCAGCCGTATATGGTTCCTCATTACATGGGGATTGAAGGTTCAGCTTACGGTTCATCTCCGGCATTGCAGGCTTTCGCCGATATTTTGACGTGTAATGAGATGCAAAAAACGATTTTGCGTTCGGCACAATTACAGGCTAATCCGCCGATATTTGTCGGTAAGGGGATTAAAAACGCCGGCCGTGTCGGTTCTCCGGGAGCTTTGATTTACGGTTTGGACAGTAACGGAAAGCCGATGGCTGCTCCGATGCAGTTTAACAACAACTTAAACATCTCTTTGGAAATGCAAAATTCCATTCGGCAAATTATTGAGAAGGCCTTTTTGGTTCCGTTGTTTCAGAGTTTGTCGGAAGTTTCGGCCGGAAAAGCGACGGCGTATGAAATTCAACAACGAGTTCAGCAAAATGCTATGTTATTGGCTCCGACCTCGGAGCTTATTTCCAGCGAATGGCTGGTCGGAAACTGTCGGCGTGAGTTGGATATTGCCGCGTCATACGGATATTTGGATGATGTTCCGGATGAACTTTTATATGACGGTTCTTTGGATATTGAGTTTGAAAGTCCGGCCGTTCATATGCAGGAGGCAGGGGCTATCGGCGGTTTGATGGAGTGGATGGAAAGCGTGATGGCTATGGCTCAGGTTCAACCCGGTGTCTTGGATGTGGTTAATTTTGAAGAAGCGGCTCGCCAGATTGCCGATTATAAGGGGGTTTCGACACAAATTATCAGAACTCCGGAAGAGGTTCAGCAACTCGGAGCTCAAAGGGCTCAAGCCGAACAAGCTCAACAGTTGCTTTCCGCCGCTCCGGCTTTATCCCAAACAATTAAAAACTTAGGAGGAGCAAATAATGCAATTGCTTAGGAGAAAAGAACTTCGTTTAACCAAGGCTTTTCAAAAATGTTTGATGAACAATAGCAAAGAGCTTAGTGAGGACGGAAAAATAATTATGGCCTATCTGCGGGATATATGCGGAGCCAAAGGGGAACTCGGTAAAAACGGTTCCCCTTATTTTTATGATGATACCGGTCGGTTTGATGCCTGTGTCGTCGCTTTTCATCAAGGGAAACGCAATGTTTTTGACCAGATAAACAAATATCTGGCTCTTGATGAAAACAAAATCCTCAACCTGATTGCCGCAGAGCAAACGGAGGAAGGAAACTTTTTGGAAAATCTGAATATTTAGAAAGGTTTTTTTATGTCTGATGAAAATTTAGAGCCGGGACAGGGCAATCCCGACAACTCTTACTCGCCCGAAAATCCAAACGTGCAGGTTACATCACAAGCCGGATGGGGAAGTTTGACGGATGATGACGCAAAGTTTGTCGAGAACAAGGGTTGGAAAACTCCTCTTGACGCTTTGAAGTCTTACCATGAATTGGAGAAGTCGTCCGGTTCCAAAATTTCCGTTCCAAAAGCCGATGATACTGAAGCGTGGAAGAAACTGGACATTCAGCTTGGGTGTCCGGAAAGCATTGAAGGCTATGAGTTCGAAGCCTCAGATGCGGATAAGCCGTTTATCGATGAGTTCAAGAAAGCTTCTTTAGAAGCAGGGTTGCGGCCAAGCCAAGTGAATAAAATCTATGATTGGTACAAAAACCAGAATGAAAAGATGACGGAGCTTTTTAACCAACAGGTTGAAAAGGACAAGGAAGAAATCCAAAGCCAATGGGGGGCGGATTATTCCAAAAACGAAGAACTCATGAAACGCGGTTTCAGAATGCTGGAATTGCCCGAACAACAGCTTGAAAACATTGAGGTTTCTATCGGAACCAAGGCTTTTATGGAGCTTGGTAAAAAGCTCGGCGACCTTATTTCCGAAGACAATGTTCGAGGTTTGGGTGGTGGGGCAACTAAAACCGAAGAAATGTCAACCGAAGATTTTTTCAAAGAAATCTTTAATCAATCCAATAATGAAGGGAATTAAAAATGGCTAATATTGACCATCCGGCTACGCTTCAGGAACTTTCTCTGGAGTATGCCAAAAAACAGCCTCATCAGGTGGAATATCTGACTGAGGAATCTCCTATTCTGGCAAGAATCAAATGGGAGGAATCTTCTCATCCGTTGTGGAATGTAACGGAAAAAATTACCAATATCGAGGGAGCTGATTTTGTAGAAATGAATGCTCCTCTTCCGCAGATGAATGTGGACGGAAAATTGGAAAAAGTCGACCTTGGTATTATGGGCGGCGAGATTTTTGTTCCGGAAGACAAGGCCGAGGCTTTTGGAAGCAAAGAGAAATATTTTGCAAAAAAAATGCCGGTTATCCTTAAAGAGGCCGGTAACAAAACCGAAAAACGCATTATTTACGACAATTATCTGAAATATGCTCTGGACGCCGGAAAGGCTGTTTCAGCCGGAGGAAGCGGCAGCTTGTATTCAATGATTATTGTTCGTAATGTTCCGGGAGAAAACGGAGGTTTGTATTCTCCGAACGGTTTTAAAAACGGAGCGATGCTTGATGTTAAACCTATTAACGGCGGTAATCTTTACAAAGACGAACGCGGCGTTTTGGGTTACGGAGCCCGGGTTAAGGGGTATTTCGGAATGCAGTTGATGAATCCGAAGACAATTTCGGCAATTGTCAACATCTCAGATTCCAAGTTGCCGACAATCAAGCAGATTAACGAACAGTTGGTCAAAGCTCAGGCTAATCCTGCAAATACTGCTATCTATTTGCATCCGATGCTTAAGTCTTGGTTGGAATCCGAATACAAGAAAGAAGTTTTGAGAGTGAACAATGTCGACAAAGGTTTGAATTTCCAACTCTCGTTCTGGAATGAAATCCCGATTATCGGTTCCTACAATTTCTTGCCGGGAACTGAAACCGCTGTAACCCTTTAAGGAGATGTGAAATGTATGGAGAGACAGTAAAAGTATATGGCGAAGATTTGGCTAAAGGATCTTTGTCTGCTGCCATTTCTGGTTCAGAGCCGGTTTTGACCGGCGGAACCATGGGAGCACTTGTGGCCAATGTATTTGCAGACGATGCCGTAACAATCGGTACCGGAGCAAAAGTAAGCGTGGTTGCTTCCGATACTAAGGACGGAACTTTCGCAGAAGTTGCCTCCGGTAATCTAAAGGCAGGAACTTATGCAAAAGGGGATTTGATTGCCTCAATTCCTTTGCCTTTTGATATGCCGATGTGGGCAAAAGCAAATGTTACGCAAGGAACGGGAAGTTCCGGAAATATTACGGTTACTTTAGGCTATCTGCCAAGGTAGGTAATGATGGAGTTTATTGCCAAAACCGAGACTTTTTTCGGGCGAAAGCTCGTGAAAGCCAAAGAAATCGTTGTTTCTGATTTGAAACTTGATGAAGCTTATCCGGAAATTTTTAAGAAAGTTTCCAAGGCAAAAACAGAAACAAAAGAAGACAAGTAAGCTTTGAGGAGGGTGTAAAAGCCCTCCTCATTTTTTTTGAAAGAAAAATAATGAGTATCAACATAATCAATCGGGCTTTGATTAAAGTGGGTCAGCCGCTTATCTCTTCAACCAATCAGGAACCTAACGGAAAAATTATGGGAATGGTTTACGAAGACATGAGGGATTTTTTGATTGCGGATTATCCGTGGCGTTTTTCATTGAAACGCGTTGTTTTGGCTCCGGATGAAGAACCTCCGGTTTCAGGCTTTGCTTATGCTTATACTCTGCCGAGCGATTTTTTGGCATTATATCGTTTTGGCGATTATTTTAAAATGCCGAATTATTCAAATCAGATTGTTTCATCAGACGAAAGGTATTCAATCGAAGGTAATAAAATATTATGTAATGTGCCATCGGCTTTGAAGATTGTTTATTCCGCAAGGATTGAAGACCCTGCTTTGTTTTCGGTTTGTTTTAAAGAAGCGTTGATTGTTAAGATTGCGGCCGAAATTTCCATGAGATTAAAACAATCAGCCCAATTGCAAAACAATTTTAATAACGAATTTGCCGCACTGTTGGAACGTGCCGAGTTTAACGATGAGATTTTGAGAGACGCCGAGACTGTTCCGGACGGGTCTTGGGTTGGTATTCGGGAAGGATGGACGAATGAGTATTAAGCCGGTACAAAATCAGTTTAACGGGGGAGAGATTTCTCCTTATATGGATGGTCGGTTTGATTTGCCGGCTTATCAGTATTCGGCGGCCTTGATGTTGAATTTTATTCCGATTTCGGAAGGATGCTTTAAACGCCGCGGCGGGACACATTTTGTGGCTGCAGTCAAAGAAACGGAAGCCTTTTTATTTAAAGTAAATCCTTTTCCTCAAGACGCTAAGGTCTTAATTAACAATGCAGAACAAAGAGAATGTTATTGTGCTTACGGAGATGTTGTCAGCTATTCGGTTGCGGCAACAGGTTACGCTCCGGCTTCCGGCACATATAAAATAGACGGTAATAAAGAATTAGATGTGAATTTGGTATCCGTTACGACAAAATATGACTTTGAAATAATGTCTTCTACTGAGGATGCAACGGTTATCATTAACGGGTTGGAAAGAAACAAAATAACCATTGGGGCCGGGGCCAAAATAGAATGGTCGGTTTCTAAAGACGGATATAAGACGCAAAGCGGAATGATTAACGCTATTTCTGAAGATATAAAGATAACGGTTGGTTTGAAAATGAGATTTTCAATTACGGCGGTTCCGGCGGATGCAACGGTTATCATTAACGGGTTGGAAAGAAATTATATTGATGTGGACCAGAACGAAAAGGTAGAGTGGACGGTTTCCAAAGACGGATACAAAGAAAAAAGCGGGGAACAAACTGTTGTAACGTCTTTGGAAATGATTGTTTCGATAAGTTCGCAAGTTGCGGGGCAAGTTATGTTTGACAGCTCGACGACCGGAAAATATGTCCAGACATTGGAAGCCGGAAGATATGAACTGATCATGTGCGGTCGAGGCGGTAACGGTTATAATAGTGGTACATTGAAACCTATTAAAGGAACCGGAGGTTCCGGAGCGGCATTTAAGGGAATAGTCCGGTTGACGGAGGATGTTTATGAGATTGAGATCGGCGATGACAGCCGTTTAGGAGATGTTGTTATTGCCGGCGGCGGGAATAACGGAGCAGCCGGAAACGGTGCCGGTGGTGTTCTTTCCATTCCAGACGTTGCCAAAATTGTCAGTTCCGAAGTATCTGCAAATGGGGTGAAAAAAACGGAGCTGACCAGAAACTATTGTGCTTTGCCGAACCCTTATAAAGATTCATACGGCTTTGGCGGCGGAAATATACATAACTATTATTGGAACATGGGCGGTCCGGGATATGTTAAACTTGTTTATTTGGGAGAATAAGAAATGAAAGCTTCTTCCCGTGGTTTTTTGAAGAAATTTAAATTTAGTTCCAACACGGCGTTTGTTCTGGAGTTTGGGCATAAGTACATAAGATTTTATGCCGACCACGGACAATTGTTAAAAAATGATGCCGTGTATGAATTGGAAGCACCGTATACTTTGGATGATTTGTGGGATGCCAAAGAAGAGGTTTGCCGTTTGCAAATTACGCAAAATGCCGATGTGCTTTATTTGTGGCATTCTAAGTATATGAAAACTCTTACAAGATATTCGAATACGGATTGGAGGCTGGAAGATTTTGAGCTTAAAAACGGTCCGTGGGATAATGTCAACACGACCAACACCACGATATCTTCTTCAACGGATATTGGAGAGACAATGTTAACGGCCAGTACGGATATTTTTGATGAAAAAGACATCGGACGTTTAATCCGTCTGAATTTGTATAACGACAGCACAACGCCGTGGAGTGCCGGAAAATCGGTGGCAGCCGGAGCGGTTTATACTTCTGACGGAAAATATTATCAGGCCATGGAAGGCGGAACAACGGGGAGTGTTAAACCGGTTCATACGGAAGGAAGTCGTTCAGACGGGGGAGTGGTTTGGGAATATCTGCACCCCGGTTATGGAACGGCAAAAATCAAAGAAATTGTTTCCGCAAAGGTGGCTAAAGCCGATATTATCAAAAGAATGCCAAAAGATATTCAAACTGTAAGTTGGGAAAAGGGCATGATTTTTAACGGCGGGGAATTGCCGATTTGCGGTACTTTTTTCAGAAACAGGCTGGCGTTGCTTATTAATACGCCGACCGGCGGAAAGTGTATTCTTTCCAAAACCGATGATTTTAACAATTTTGATGATAAGGATTTTGGGGAAGTATTGCCCGAAAATGCCATTACGGTTCCTATCCTCTCAAATGAATATAATGAAGTGCGGTGGATATGTTCGGCAGATGTATTGTTTATCGGTACAAACAACGGTGAGTTTTTCCTTGATGTGTTGACCTCTTCGGAAGCTATTGCGGCGGACAATGTCAAAATCAGTCAGATTTCAAGTATTGGAGGTAAGGCTATTGCTCCGGTCAAGATTAACGGACACACGCTCTTTGTGGACAGGTTCGGAACATCTATCAGAGATTTGGTATATTCATACGAAAGAGATGGGTATGATCCGTTTGACGCCTCTATCAAAGGAAAACATCTGCTGAAATCAGGGATTGTCGAATGGGATTTTCAGGATTATCCGGATAAAGTGTTGTGGTGTGTGGTCGGTGATGGTCGGTTGGTTGGTTTTACGTTCAACACGGAGCAGGAAGTTACCGCGTTGCATCAGCATAATTTTTCAGGATATGCGGAAAGTGTGTGTATTATTCCGTCAACAGATCAGAAGAAGGATGATGTTTGGCTTATTATTCAAAGAAATATGAACGGGATAACCAAGCGTTATGTGGAATGGATAGATGAAGGAATGCCTTCGGTATTTCCGGATTATATCGAAAGGACGGATGATTTGGAAGAAAAAGACCGTCTGGAAAGCGATTATGTTAAGGTAAACGGTTTTTATTTGGATTCCGCTCTTGTTTATAATCGAAGTGCTTCGGATGATATTGAAGAAATATCCGGTTTGGGACATTTGGCCGGGATGATGGTTCGTCTTATTGCTGACGGGGCACAGAAGCCGGATCAGGTTGTTTCGGAAACCGGAACGGTTAAAATTGACAAGTTTGACAGCCATGTGGTTGTCGGATTGCCAGTTAAGGCGGTTTTCAAAGCTCAAAAACGCTATATTCAGGGTAATACAACGTCAGGTGTCGGAGAGGTGCAGCAGATTGACCATTTATGTTTGATGCTTTATCGCTCCGGCGGCGGTAAGGTTGGCGGAAGATATGCGGATATGGTAGATATTTTGTACCGGAAAACGGATGAAGTTATGGGTAAATCAGCCGCGTTGTTCAGCGGAAATAAAATTGTTCCGTGGCCGACCGGAGTTTCGGATTTGGAAGAAAAGGGAGCGGATATTATTTTGGTTAATGATTCAGTCTTCCCGATGACGGTACTGGCTTTGTCGCCCCAAATGACGAGTTCGGAGAGTTAGCATGATTAGAAGATTTAAGCGTGATGACCTTGAAAAAATAAAGCTTCAGGAAGAGCAAAGGCATGAATTTAATGCCGAGGTTCAATTTCCGGAAACAATTTTTACTTTTGAGGAAGACGGAGAAGTTTTGGGGATATTCGGCGTGGTTGAAGTATATACCGGTCGGGGAGAACTTTTTTCCTTTATTTCCGCTGATGCCGGAAAGTCAATGGTTAAAATTGTCAGGAGTTTGCAGCGGATTATCTCTCAATCCTTTGTTAAGACAAAGTTTGAGCGTTTGGAGTTGAGTGTTTTGGAGGGATTTGTCAACGGAGACAGATTGGCCGGATTGCTCGGTTTTGATTATGAAGGATTGATGAAAAAATATTACAAAGGCAGAAACTATAAACTATATGCGAGGGTGAAATGAGCGGAGTTGAAATTGCCGTCATTGGGGCGGTGGCAAGTGCTGCGGCGACGGTGGCCGAAGGATATGCACAATATCAGCAGGGGAAAAGCGAGAAAAAAGCTTATGACACGAATGCGGAAATATTAAGGCGGAATGCTGCTCAGAAACGCCTTGAAACCTCAATGAATGAGGATTTAGTCCGCTCGGAAAACAGAAGAAGAGTTTCAGCGGCCAGAGCGGCGATGGGAGAAGCTGGAATGTTGGACAGTGCGACAGCTATCGGAGCTTTGGGGCAGATGGCGGCACAGGAGGAACAGAACGCTCTTAACCTCAGATTTGCCGGAGAATCCGAGGCTTCAAATTATATGAATCAGGCTTTGTTGCAAAACTATTACGGAAAAGTGGCAAAAGCAAATGGGAAAAACGCCTTTAAAATGAGCTTTTTAACCGGGGGAATGAATGGTTTGAGCACATATTCTTCCATGGACAGAAAGTTTGGCGGAAATAATATAAGAGATGTAACAGGTACGGCCGGCACCGGCGGAAATGTACGTTTTACAAACGCAAGTTACAAGGGATAAAGAAATGGCAAACAGACAAACGTTACCGGCGGTCAATACACAGGTAAACCGCAATATGGTCAGTTCTCAATTGCAAGCGGCAAATATGCAGTCTCCGTGGCGGGCACCTGATTTCAGCCGTGTTATTGCCGGAGCAGGAAAATTAACCCAGCAATATTATGAAGCTGAAAAAGAAGCGGCATTTAAGCGTTTTGACCTTGAGGCAAGCAGAATGCAACTGGAGGAATTGGAAAGTATTCGCGTGGCGGAAAGCAATGAGGCGGTGCCGGAAATCGAAAAGGCTTTTAAATCAACTTTAAACGGGACTTTTTCTCAGGACAATTGGGGAAAAATGTGGTTGGCGGAAAGAGGAGACTTGTTCCTGAAAGCCAACAGCAATGATGTTTTGAGGGCGGGAATGGCAAAACAAAAAGAGTTGGCAACCTTGCAGATGAACAAAACCATCAATACTTGGGCGAATGATATTGCGACATCGGCTCCGGACAAAGCGAAAGTGCTTGTGGGGGATATGAACCTCTTTATTGACAACTCAACCATCCTTTCTCCGGAAGAAAAGCAAAAAACAAAAGACAATGCCACAAAGCTTTATTTTCAAAGAATGGCTTCTGCTAATCCTCAAACGGCTATAGAATTATTGAAAGATAAAGAGTTTACAAAAGATTTGAACATTGATGCAAAGGGAGAAATTGACAGCTTAATTAAAAAACAATTTGCCGAAATAGAATTTCAAAACAGGGTTAAGGAATTTAATAATGAGCGTGAATTGTCGGAAAAGCTTGATGATATGCCGG
>CAZFRT010000034.1:0-13502 GCA_964521455.1 uncultured Azospirillum sp. | reverse complement strand
AGAAGTATTGAACATATAAGTAGACGGTGGCAATCCCGACACTTATAAGCATAACCGGTATGGACCAGATTAAAAACTTCATAAAGTGGATTGGGTGTCCTTCTCTTTGTGCCATACCTGCAACAATTACGTTGGCAGAAGCACCGATTAAGGTTCCGTTTCCGCCGAAGCAGGCACCCAGAGACAAAGCCCACCAAACAGGCATCATGGCCTCTCTGCCGCCCATGGAAGGTTCCATTGATTTGAGCATCGGAATCATGGTGGCAACAAACGGAATGTTATCAATCGCACTTGAGAAAATGGCTGATACCCAAACAATCAGGATAACGCTTTTTTCAATACTGCCTTCCGTTAAGTCTACAAACATTTGTCCGAGCATTTTTAAGACTCCGGTTTCTTCCAGTCCGTAAACAATAACAAATAAGCCGGAGAAGAAGAAGATTGTTGTCCAGTCAACAAGGCCGAAAACTTCTTCAACTTTATGGTCTCTTTCATCGTGAGCGTTGCCTAAAGTATAGAGCAAGAGCAGAAGTGCCGCACCGCAGATGGCAATCGTTCCGTTGGCAATGTGCAGATGTTCGGCTGAAATAAAGCCGGCAATTACCAACAGCAAAATAAACAGTGATTTAATCAACAGTTTCCAGTCGGTAATACAGTCTACCGCACTAATCTTCATTACGGCTTGTTTGTTTCTTTCCGTGGTAATGAGTTATTTTCCCCAGATCATATCAAAGCCGAGAATTAAAACAATCATGGTAATGACAACAATTGGTCCCAATTCGGTTAAAAAGTCCATAAAAGCAAGGTTCAATGCAGAACCGATTAAGATGTTAGGAGGATCACCGATTAAAGTTGATGTTCCACCGATGTTGGAGGAAAAAATCTCCAAAATCAAATACGGATAAGGGTTGATTTTGAGTTTACGGGTTATTTGGAATGTTACCGGAGCAATCAGCAAGACAGTGGTTACGTTGTCCAAAAATGCTGAAAAAACAGCGGTTACAACAGCCAAAACAACCAATAGTCCTCTTGGGTTGGCCTTTACTTTTTTCGCTCCCCAAACGGCAACAAACTGGAACATTCCGGATTTTTCCGAAATGCCGACAATCGTCATCATGCCAACGAGCAGGGCAATCGTGTTAAAGTCAATGCCTTTAAGGGCGGTTTCCTGGGTTAAAATTCCGGTGAAAATCATTGTTGTTGCACCAAGTAAGGCGACAACAGCCCGATTTAGTTTTTCGGTAAATAAAATGATGTAGCAAATAACAACAACCGCCGTGGCAATGACTTTGGGATCAAAGCCAAAGATGAGGTTTGCTGTTTGAGCCAAGTCTGAGACCTGCATGTTTTTATTCCTTTTTATTGTTCAAGAACACACATTGTTATTTATAATTCCAGTTTCCTAATTTTCAATTAACAAAAAAAAGCTCCCTTGCGGGAGCTTTCAGGTTACATAAAGTGAATAATGTGCAGATAAATAGCTGATATTCCGACACTTATAAGCATAACCGGTATGGACCAGATTAAGAACTTCATAAAGTGAATCGGATGCCCCTCTCTTTGTGCCATACCTGCGACAATCACGTTGGCAGAGGCGGCGATAAGAGAGCCGTTTCCGCCGAAGCAGGCTCCCAGAGACAAAGCCCACCAGACCGGCATCATGGCTTCACGTCCACCCATGGAGACCTCCATGGATTTAATCATCGGAATCATGGTGGCAACAAACGGAATATTATCAATAGCCGTGGAAACAAAGGCTGAAATCCAAACCACAAGCATTGCCGCTTTTTCAATACTACCGTCGGTAATTTCAACAAATTTATTGCCGAGCATGGCAAGGACTCCTGCTTCTTCCAAGCCATAAACAATGGCAAATAAGCCCGCAAAGAAGAAAATTGTTGTCCAGTCTACAAGTCCGAAAGCTTCTTCTATCTTGTGGTCGCGGTCGTCATGACTGTTACCTAAAGTATAAAGAAGGAGAAGAACGGAGGCTCCGAAGATAGCAATTGTTCCGTTGGCAATGTGGAGATGTTCCGCCGCCATGAAACCTCCGATAACACTTAAAAGAACGAACAGGGATTTTCTGAGCAGACTCCAATCCGTAATACAATCTATGGCACTGATTTTCATTACGGCTTGTTTGTTTCTTTCAGATGTAATCAGGTTTTTGCCCCAGATGAGATCAAATGTCAGAATGAGAACACACATCGTGATGGCGACAACAGGTGTTAATTCATAAACAAAGTCCATGAAAGACAAGTTCAAAGCAGAACCGATTAAGATGTTAGGCGGGTCGCCGATGAGGGTTGCCGTACCGCCAATGTTTGAGGCAAAAATTTCTAAAATCAAATAAGGGTAAGGGTTGATTTTTAATTTTCTGGTAATTTGAAATGTTACAGGAGCAACAAGCAATACGGTGGTTACATTATCAAGAAGGGCCGAAAAAACAGCAGTTACAACGGCTAAAACAACCATTAATCCCCGTGGGCTGGCTTTGACTTTCTTTGCAGACCAGACGGCAACAAATTGAAACATTCCTGATTTTTCGGCAATGCCGACAATTGTCATCATACCTATCAAAAGAGCCAGAGTGTTAAAGTCAATACCGGCCAGAGCACTCTCCTGAGTAAGGACTCCGGCAAAAATCATGACAGTGGCCCCAAGCAAAGCGACAACAGCCCGATTTAGTTTCTCGGTAAATAAAATGATGTAACTGATGACCAGAATCGCAGTGGAAAGAATCATCGGGTCCAGACCGAAAATAACGTTCGGCACATGGGGTAATCCTGCAGCGTGCATTCTTTTACTCCTTAATATAAAAATCCCACTTCATCATAAAAACAAATTGCGAAGATTTAGTAAAGATATTCGCTTTTTTATAAAAAAACAGGCAAGGGGTTATTTTTTGTAAGGATGTTCGGTCAAATAGTTAATAATGCCGTATAATGTATTGAGTTCCTGTGTGGTTATTTGGCTTCTTTGAAAAATGTTATGCAGATTTCTAATCATTCTCGGACGTTTTTCGTCATCTTGGTAATTTTTGTTGTTTTGCAGTTTATCTTCCATAAACTCAAAGAATTTAAACAGTTTGTTTTTGTCGGCAACTTCTGTTCCGTTAGTGGAAAGGTATGTGTCCGGTGTGTTTATCTGTTGTTTGTACCATTCATAACCAACCAGTAAAACCGCTTGAGATAAATTAAGCGAGCAATGTTCCGGATTAAGCGGAATTTCCACAACGGCGTCGCTTAAGGCTACATCGTCATTGTTTAAACCGGTTCTCTCCGGTCCGAATAATATGCCGCATTTTATATTATCACAGCATTGGTTGGTGATGTTTTTTGCCGCAGCAGCCGCATTGTGAACGATTTTGATTTGATCTCGGTGGCGGGCTGTGGTGGCATAGATTTGTTGCAAATCGGCAACAGCCTCTTTGGTTGAATTATAAACAACAGCATTGCGTAAGATTTTGTCTGCTCCGGATGAGGCGGAAACAGCTTTATCTGATAAGTGATTTTCTCTGGGGGAAACCAAACGAAGTTGATAAAGTCCGCAATTCATCATGGCACGAGCAGCCATGCCCACATTTTCAGCTAATTGCGGCTGAACTAAAATAACAATCGGTTGTTTTTGCATGTTTTACCTTATGATTTAATATTCTTTTCCGTCAAAGAAATTTGGACCGTCAAGATCGGTGTCTATCTGGTCTTTCATGAAGTTTGTAACGGCTTTTTTGTTGTTGACGTTAACTCTTTCGGGAGCAGGGATTCTTTTTTTACTGTTAATGGCGTTTTTAGTTTTGACCTGTCCGGTAAATTTTACGATGTCGCTGAGCATTCCCGGAGTGTAGTTGTTTACTTTATAATTAATTTTTTTATTGGAGGCTTTACGCAATTCGAGCTTTTTTTCAATCGGAATCTCGTTGAGATTATTGATTTGATCATCAATTTCGTCAGCATTTGCACTGCTGTAACAAAATAACAACACTCCGGTAAACAGGGCCAGCTTTTTTAACATTCGTACTCTCCCGTTAATCAGTTGATAAGATATCAATACTGTTAAACAGCAGATTTTCGAAATCCAAGCCGGTGCCGTCTTCGACATCCGTCATCATTTGGGAGAAAGATTTGCTTAACGGATCGTTTAAGGTAAAGACATCGCTGTATGCCTCTCTTAATTTTTCAGCGTAAGCTTGAGGCATGTTTTTGATTTTTTCATCATAGCTTTTTGGAATTTTATAGCCCATTTTTCTTAAATGTTCGGTGGCAATAATCATATTATGACGGTTGACTTCCGGAGCAATCATTTCTTGCCCTTGAGCATCGGTGTAAGTTGTGGCTTCGCCAACGTAATTTAAACGTCCGTGGTTGCCGCTGCCACGCCAGGTTTGAGTTCCGGTTCTGTCACGAGCTCTGGCCCATGGGTCAACAGGGAGAACGGCTCCTTCGGTTACACCGTTTCCGTAAACAGGAGCATCAGGGACGGCTGTCGGACTCTTATCGGCGACATTGTCTCCAAAGTAACCGCTGTTTGGTTTAGGCGGCTGTGCCTGCCATGGATTGGCCGGTAATTGTGCAAAGGCTGCTGATGCAAGGACTACACAGCCTGCAACAGCCGTAAGAATATACAGATATTTTTTCATAACAGCCTCCATATTTCTCCATCTTCTTTTATCATACTATAAAAAAAACAAAAATAATAGTTACAATATTGTTGCAAATAACAGTTCTATTTGCAGATGAAACCTCCGCCTAAGACTCTGCTGCCGTCATAGAAACAACATCCTTGTCCGGGAGCAATTCCGTAAAAGCCGTCATCAAGGATTATTTCTGCCGTTTGTTCTCCGTTAAATTTTACCAGAGCAGGAACAACTTCTTGTCTGGAACGGAGTTTGACGTTCAGTTTTATTTCCCGTGGGCGTTCTTCTCCCAACCAGTTTATTCGGTCAATGGTTAGTTTTTGCTTAACCAGTTCTTCTTTTTTGCCGACAATCACTTTATTGTTGTCCGCATCTATTTTCAGTACATAAAGGATGTCTCCGCCTCCAATGCCTAATCCGCGACGTTGTCCGACCGTATAGTTGATAATGCCTTTGTGTGTACCCAAAACTTTTCCTTCCGTATTGACGATGTCTCCGGGGTGGTTAATCTCTTTTCCGTTTATGTTACGGATGAGTTCTGCGTATTTGCCTTCGGAAACAAAGCAAATATCTTGACTATCGGATTTTTTGGAAACGGAAAGACCTGCTTCTTCGGCGATTTTTCTGGTTTCATCTTTTGTCATTGTTGCAAGAGGACAACGGAGCATTTGCAAAGTGTTTTTGGCAACGGCAAAGAGGAAATAACTCTGATCTTTAATCAAGTCTTTTGCTCGGTGGAGTTCAATGCCGTTTGCCGTTACTCTGATGTCTGCATAATGTCCGGTAACAATAATGTCGGCACCTAAAGCTTTGGCTTTTTCAGCTAACATACCGAGTTTGATATGTTTATTACACATAATACAAGGAGAAGGAGTGAGTCCTTTTAAATAAGAAGAGGCAAAGTAATTTACCACCTTGTCGAAGAAGTCTTTTTTCAAATCTAAAAAATGATGTTCTATTCCCAATTGCTTGGCAACCTCAGCGGCATCGGCAATGGAAGAGGTTTGTGGCAAATAAGGTGGAGCAAGCAAATCCATTGTCAAACCGAATACATCATATCCTTGTTTTTTGAGCAGGTAAGCTGCGGCGGAACTGTCAACGCCGCCGGACATGGCTACACAAACTCGGGTTTGGTTTTCGGGCTTGGCAAGTCCCAGACTATTTACGTGCATTTTTAAGTTCTTCTTTTAAGTATTCGATTTCGTTACAGAGTTTTTCGATTTTTTCTTCCATAGGGTCCTTAATGCTGTTGTTAAGACCGTAAGCGTGAAAACAGGATTTTTCTTTTTTGAGGGCTTCCACTTTGTGAGCAGCCATGCCTACAACCGTCATATCTGCTTCCACATCTTTGGTCACAATTGCATTGGAGCCGATTTTTACGTTATTGCCGATTTTTATCGGTCCGAGAACTTGAGCTCCGGAGCCGATGATGACATTATCCCCGATGGTGGGATGGCGTTTGGTGGTTATTTTGCCTTTCTTGTCAAACACGGTGGTTCCGCCGAGGGTAACATCGTGGTATAGGGTAACGTTGTTGCCGATTTCAGTGGTTTCTCCGATGACAACGCCCATGCCGTGATCAATGAAAAAACCTTTTCCGACTCGGGCTCCGGGATGAATTTCCACTCCGGTCAGAAAGCGGGCAAACTGAGAGATAAGGCGTCCGGTCAATCTGAAACCGTTTTTCCAGAGCCAATGACTGAAACGATAAAATAATACTGCCTGAAGTCCCGAACAGCAAAGCAGAGCTTCGCTTCGGCTCTTTGTGGCCGGGTCTCTGGCAATGACGGCGTCGATGTCTTGCAAAATAAACTTGTAATTTGATTTCATTTTGTGGTAAACCTTTGTGAAAAATTAATAATTTATACAATATTAGTAGATTATATTTAATTGTTAGTAAATTTAAGTTAAAGAGATAATAAATGACAGAAGTATTATTCAACGGACACGCCGGACGTTTGGAAGGACGTTATCATCAAAGTGATAAGCCGGGAGCTCCGATTGCTCTTATATTGCATCCGCATCCGCAATATGGCGGAACAATGAACAACAAAGTTGTTTATACTTTATTCAGCTGTTTTCAAAATCTGGGTTTTTCAGTGCTGCGTTTTAATTTTCGCAGTGTCGGACGTTCTCAGGGTGAGTTTGAAGACGGTCCGGGCGAACTTTCCGATGCTACGGTTGCTCTGGATTGGCTGCAATCGGTTAATCCGGAAGCCAGACAGTGTTGGATTGCCGGTTATTCTTTTGGGGCGTGGATTGGTTTGCAATTATTAATGCGTCGTCCGGATATTAATAACTTTATTGCCGTTTCTCCTCCGGCAAATGAGAAAGACTTTACGTTTTTGGCTCCGTGCCCGACTTCCGGTTTGGTTATCCAAGGCGGGGCTGATGAGATTGTTAATCCGTCTTCTGTGGCTACGTTAGCAAAACGTTTGAATACGCAGAAAAATGTTCAGGTGGATTTTGCTCAGATTGAAGAGGGTGACCATATGTACAACAGTCATCTGGTTGATTTGTATAAAATTGCCGGAAATTATGTTATTGGAGCCATGCAGAAAAAAGCTCCTCAGAAAAAACGCCGTGGTCGTCGCAAAAAAGTGGAGATTCAAGAGCAGGAAACGTTGCTTTTGGAAAATGATACCGAGGATACAGATACCGAAGAATAATCAAAAAAACCGTTCTTAAAATTGGGAACGGTTTTTTTCTTTTAAATATTTTAAAATATAAATTCTTATTGCACTGGAAAGGTTTTCACTTTCACGTTCCGAGTCAATTTGTGTAACCAGCTGGTTGATACTGAGTTTTTTTTCTTTGCAAATAAAGTTTAGTTCCTCAAAGAATTCTTTTTCCAGAGAAATACTGGTTTCATGGCGTCCGGCTATGACAACGGATTTTTTGAGCATTGTTATTTTTTACGGAAGGCATCAATGGAAACAACGGAGGCGATGCCGTTAGAGGCTTTTTTCGGTTCTTCTTCCTCAAAGGCGTTTTCTTCGGACATATTTTCCTGAGCTCCATCTTCATTCATGTTGAAACTTAATCCGAATTTTGCGTACGGATCGGCAAAATAAGTGATGGCGTCATAAGGAATGGTAAGGGTTTGAGGTACGCCGCTGAAGCTCAAATCAATGGAGAATTGTTTGTCTTCAACAAAAAGGTTAGAGAATTGATGTTGGATAACGATAGTCATTTCGGTTGGGTACTGACTTTTCAATTGACCGGAGATTTTAGTTAAAGGATGATTGGTTTTGAAAGTGATATAAAAGTGGTTTTCTCCCGGAAGACCTTGACGTTCGGCAATTTTTAACGCGTCGATTACAACGTTTTTCAAAGCTTTTTCAATCAGTTTATCATAATTAATTTCGGTCAAAAAATCAGTCATCTTTTACTCTCTCAATTAAAAAATTAAGCGAGCCGTTCTGTTGCTGGGCGGCTCATTCCCCACTCAAAACTAACCAAAGTTATGAGAATTTGAGTTCGTTGCGTTTACTAAGCAGCAATTGCAACAGGTGCTACGTTATTATCGTTAGCATTCATTTAAATTTGAACCGATAACGGTGGTATCTCACCGAGCACAGCAAAAATACCTTTATTATATCCTGTCAATC
This sequence comes from uncultured Azospirillum sp., assembly GCA_964521455.1. Taxonomy (GTDB): domain Bacteria; phylum Pseudomonadota; class Alphaproteobacteria; order RF32; family CAG-239; genus JAGAJR01. The sequence goes on along the minus strand of CAZFRT010000034.1, from coordinate 5,255 downwards.
CTGTTTCACCCCCGTTGGTTTATGAGTTGGTGGAGGTGCTGGGTACTGCCCCCAGGTCCAAAATATCTATTTCGTACCGCCTCTAGTGCCGTAGTCAGTTATCTGACCTGCTCATTATATCCATAAAATCCTTATTTTCAATAGTAATGATTAGGGGTATTTTAAGGCTTGATAACTGGTAATCGAAGCTTGTCAAAAAGGGTTAGTGTGGTATTTTTAAGACATTATAACAATAAAGGCTGAAATGAATGACTAAAGTTGCAGTTTGGTGTCGTCATCAGGACGATAATGTTATCGGTATCGGACCGAATATTCCGTGGCGAATTTCATCTGATTTTAAGCGGTTTCGCAGAATTACCGAAGGACAATGTCTGGTTGCCGGACAAACAACCTATGAAAGTTTTCCGAATCGGACGCTTCCAAACCGAAAAATTGCGGTTTTGACTTTTGATGCGGATTATGAGGTTTCTGATCCGGAAAATCATTTTGTGGTGTCGGATGTTAAGCTTTTGAAGGATTTTGAGGAAGATTTATATATTTCCGGCGGGGCCAGTATTTATAAATTGTTTATGACCGGTGGGGCTAAGCTGATGCCGGATATTATTGTCGACAGTATGTATACGGGGGAGCTTAATCCTAACCTGAGTGGACAAAAAGTGGATATAACCCCTTGTATTGACATTATGAATAAGCAATATCGTCAGGTTTCAAAAGATTATGAACAGGATGGCGTTATTACCACGGTTCACATTAAAAAAGGCGATTTTGTTGAGCAATCTGTTCTTAAAAGAATTATTCAAGCCATTGAAGCAGGAGAGGAATAATGAAGCAATATCTTGATTTGTTACGCGATATTATGGATAACGGTGTTGATAAAATGGATCGTACCGGTACGGGAACTCGTTCGGTTTTCGGGCGTCAGATGCGTTTTGATTTAAACAAAGGTTTTCCGTTGGTAACAACTAAAAAAGTTCATTTGAAGAGCATTATTCACGAGCTCTTGTGGTTTATCAAAGGGGATACAAACGTAAAATATCTACAGGAAAACGGTGTTCGTATCTGGAATGAATGGGCTGATGAAAACGGTGATTTAGGCCCGGTTTACGGTTCGCAATGGCGAAATTGGAACGGGGAGGGCATTGACCAGCTCGCTGAGGTTGTCAATAAGCTGAAAAATAATCCGAATGACAGACGTATTATTGTTTCGGCGTGGAATGTTTCTAAAATTCCGGAAATGAAATTGCCTCCGTGCCATATGATGTTTCAGTTCTATGTCGCTAACAACAAATTGTCTTGTATGTTGTATCAGAGAAGTTGTGATATGTTTCTCGGTGTACCGTTTAATATTGCCTCTTATGCCCTGTTGACGATGATGTTGGCTCAGGTTTGCGGGTTGGAATTGGGCGAGTTTGTCCATACCTTGGGAGATACGCATATTTATCACAATCACTTTGAGCAGGTTAGGGAGCAATTAAGCCGCGAGCCTTTACCTTTGCCAAGGATGAAAATTAATCCGAAAGTTAAAGACATTAATGATTTCAAATACGAAGATTTTGAATTGGTTGATTATCAGTGCCACGGAAAGCTTGAAGGAAAAGTCGCCGTTTAATACAGAGTGATTTACTTTTGGGTGGTATTATCCGGTTTTTGACCGTTATGTGCCGCCCATTTACACTCTGTTATCTCCATATTTGTAAAAATTGCTTTAAATGAAGAGTTTTCTGGACTGCAGGCGTATATGCCGAATTTGATTTCATTTTTCGCTTCATGCAGATGGCATATTCGCATTTGAGAAAAGTTAATTCCGTCTTGAGAAGATTCTATGCAAAAGTCATCTTCTCTGCGGCTCAGGCGATACCACATAGATTTTATGCGGGCACTGATGGCTGTTGTTGCCCAATCGGAATATCCGTTGTTGGTGACAACACTGCCCAGGTGTTGAATTTTTTCATTTTCGTATTCAATAGAAGCTTTCAACCAATTTTCGCTATTTAAATAGATAACAATTCCGCATTGATCAAAGCGATGTTTGGAGTAAAACTCCGTTTTTACGACAAAAGAGAAATATTTCTTTGGTGTTTTCATTTGCAAAACGGGTGCGTTATCATTTCTAAAATGATAATATGTTTGTTGCCACAAATCAGTATAAGGTTTTGTTGTAATTTCTATTTTATTGTCTTTAATATCATAGCTGTCAGGCTCTCGAATCCATTCTAAATTGTTCACATCAAACATGTTCATTCTCCTCTAATAGTAGTTTTATTATTTTATGTTTTTTTTGCAAATGAAAAACTTAAAAATTGAAGATTTTAGAAAGATTTGGATAAAAAAACACCCCGCCTTTTTTTGAAAAAAGAACGGGGTGTCGCTTCATGGTTAGATTAGGTTAGAAAAGGATTATTTGCGGAGGTAGTGATATACCCCGTTGATCTTCTTCTCCTTATACTGGAGCCCGTTGATTTCCGGGGTGCGAGCCAGTGCGATGGAGAGGTTGCTCTTATCTATGGTTGCAGTCTTGCCTCCAGAGACCTGGCGGATGGTAACAGTTGACTGGTTGATGTCTGTGGCCCATACGAGGTAGGGGATGCCGGCTTTGAACGGAGCGTCTTTCTTCTTGGGGAGAGAGGCGGGGTCGTTGCCGAGGACAGGAGCAAGCAGAGTGACTGTGTACATACGCTGGAAAGCTACTTTTGTCTTGTTAGCTACGGTGTCTGCGGAGAGTTTTTCGACTGCGATTTTATTCTTCTTACACATGATGTAAATTTTTTTATGCCCGAGGGCGGTTTGACAATTATATTAACTCACAGAATTCTTAAATGGAATGAACATATATAAACACATTTCTAGACTAAAATCAAGTATAAAATGACAAAATTTTTGTATAAAATGCGTTTTTTTTCTTTATTATTTGATTTTTTGTATTTTTTTTGTGGATGAAACTTGGATTCTTAACCTAAAATTGAAAGGATGATGCCAACAAATAATGGGATGGATAAATTGTCGTCAATCTCGATTTTATCTTCATAGACTTCGGCACAGGTTGCTGCCAGAGCAGCGATAATGCTGACGTAGGTTACCGGAAGTATCGGGTTATATATAACCATGATAATCAGAGCACTTAAGAAAAATGCCACGGTTCCTTCCAGAGATTTAGACGTTCTTAGTCGTCTGGTGCCGTAAGCTTTACCAAACAGAGCGGCACAGGTATCGGAAATCAGCATAATTGTCAGAGAAACTAATGCGATGGCTTTAGTGAACAAAAAGGTGCAGACAATGGCGGCCAGCAAGACATAGAGCGATCCGCTTACCTGAAAACGATTGCGTTTCATTTCTTTATTGCGGAGAGTCTTAAAAAACAGAACCCCGAAAGTTCTGCGAGCCCAACGCCATTTTTTGTAGTTTCCGTATTCCAGAAGGGCATCCGCGATAAATAATGCGGAGAAGATGATAATAGAAAGCCCCGGGTGCAAAAAATAAATCAGAGCGGGAATCCATAGAGAACTTAAATGAATTGATTTTCTATATAGTTCTTTTTTGAAGGATTTATTGACATTAATATGAAGCTCATCTGCAATATCGTTGAGGTTAGGATGTCTGACTTTCAGATGCCATTTAGGTCTGTACAACTTAATGCTTAAATTGGGTTTTTTGAGTTTAAATGGTTTCAACATCAGTTTTTCCTATCTAACTTCAGAATGTTTAGATAAATATCATCAATCTTTAATAAAGTAAACAATAACTTATAGTTATTGTCAGTGTCGAGAAGTCGAGATTCGGTTTACCAGAGCATTAATCAACATAATCACCAAAAAAGAAGCAACCATGCTGAAAAATGTGTGAGAGAGAAAATGTTGTCCTCTCATCATTTGATAAATTCCGGCCGTCCAGCCCAATAGTATTCCCAGAAACAGTCCGGCAACCCGATAACGCATATTCTTAAAGCAATAAAACAAAGCCATAAATGCAAAACCGGCGGTGGCGTGTCCGGCCGGAAAACAACGCCCGGGTTTGGGTTGAATGAAACCGTCCGGATAGTCGGCAATAATGCGAACGAACGGATAGCTTCCGTTATAGATGTCCAATTGGTATGGGCAATAGACATTGGTTATATATTTGGCTCCGGCAACAATCAGCGGGACAAATATAATACAGAGCAAAAATGTCAAAATAGCTTTGCGGTTGGTCTTAAGTGAGGCATATTTAACTGAGGCACCTAAATATCCCAAACAAAAGATTCCGGAAGCGATGAGTATATTCTTTAATCCCTGATAAAAGAATATGCTGAGTTGTTTGTGTTTTTCCGGATTTATCATCCACCGGTGATTTTCAGCATCGTAAAACCGATTTTGTAAATCAGTGTCCCAGTTCGTATAATATTCAAGCAACAGAATAAGGGCAAGCAGGATAAAACCGATACTTAATTTGATTGATAGTTTCATAGTTAGTCCTTGATTATTTGAGATAGTCTGCCCAGTTGTCAGCTTCCTGATAGTAGGCAACAGCTTCTTTGAGGTCTTCTTCTGTTTGTGTCGGATTGGTGTTTTCCGGTGAATATGAATATTCTTTTATCGGTTTGAGAATGGTTGTTCTTCCATCTTTTACATAACCGATTTTTTGATAATTACTGACAAAAAATCTGGTTTCATAATCAGGTTGCAAAACGTCTTGTCCGAAAAAACGACTTTCATAATTGAAGTTGAGAATACCCAAAAGAGTTGGCAGGGCGTCAATCTGGCTAATCGGAAGATTGATTCTTTGAGCTTTAACGAATTTCGGGGCATAAATGATAAACGGAATATGATGACCTTCCAGATTAATTTCTTCTTTTCCGGAAGCTCCGGCAGTATGATCGGCGATAAATACAAAAATCGTGTTGTCAAACCAAGGTTTTTGTTTGGCATTTTCAATAAACTTACCGATGGCGTAGTCAGCATATTTTACGCCGGCGATGCGTCCGCCTTTGCCGGACGGCATATCAATTCGATTGTTCGGAAAAGTATATGGACGGTGGTTGGAGATGGTGAGGGTAAAGGTTAGAAAAGGTTTATCCTCGGCAAAAGATTTATCAGCTTCGCTGATAATCTTGTTGAACGTATCTTCATCCGAAGCTCCCCAAGCATTGGCAAAAGTAATTTCATCTTTGTTCCAAGTGGTTCTGTCAACGACTTTGAACCCGTTGTGTTCCATAAAGTAGTTCATATTGTCAAAGTAACCGTATCCGCCGTAAATCCATTTGTTATCATAGCCTTTTTCCT
>CAZFRT010000033.1:0-13514 GCA_964521455.1 uncultured Azospirillum sp. | reverse complement strand
CCGTTCCACCTACCTGTGAGAGTATGGGTTACAACAAAACCGCAGCTCAGTGCGGTAACCTCGCAACGCTTAAATGTCCCTTCGATGAATCCAAACTCTTTTGCACCGCTTTTACTGATGCCGACGGCAATACCCCTATCGCCGTCGGGGATTACGCCTACTCTGACGGAACTTGGTCCGCTGTTCTTAAAACCGGAAAAATCCCTATCGGTGTTATCTTCGACACTTCCGGTCTCGCCGTCGCTTTGGATAATTATATGAATGTAAGTTATGACTCTTGGTCTGACACAAAGTGCTCCGGATATACAGCGGGTAGTCTCAGTTTGTGGAAAAATCCGACAGAAAATCAACTAAAATCAATGTATAACAACAAAACTAAAATCGATAGTACCCTTTCTGCAATCTCTGCTAAAACTCTAGGAACTTCTCAGTTTGCTTATGGGAAAGTTGGCTCTGGCTCTATAAATACAAGATATGTAGATTTTTCTAATGGTCAAACTGCAAGCAACTACAATTCTTCGGGATACCCTCTCCGTTGTGTCATTGACATTACATCCATCGGCAAGCCTACGCCAACGCCGGAACCTACCCCTACAACCTACAAAGTTGGAGATACGTACAACATAGGTGGTGTCGGTTGCGGTACTATTGTTTCAGTCGACTCTACCGGCCAACACGGTACTGTCATCTCTACAGGTGCATACTCCGGTACTCACACCGAAGTTTCCAATTTATGTATGAACCGGTCAACTTGCGGTCTCGATTGGGGATTGGCTTCAGGCAAAGATATATATATCAGTAAGAAGGTTAGCAGCGGTTGTACTTTCTTTTGGACTTCCGGAAGATGTTCTCATGTATGTAATAACACCTCCCCAAGCGATTACGACATATCTTACTGTCAAACTCAGGGTACATCTGCCGGATATTGTGTTGCTTCTTTCTAACTTACAAAAAAACATTCAACCCTAACAGAATCCCCTCCCCCATAAGTCGGAGGGGTTCCGAATACAAAACTCCCCTCGCTTCTCAGTGAGGGGAGTTTTGTAATTAAATGGCTGCATCTGTTCCGGTCGGCATATCTTCGCCGTTAAGTTCCTGCAAAGCTCCAACCGCTTTCTTGCGTTTCAGCTTGTTCACAAACTTGATGGAACGTTGGGCATCCCACTTCTTTTTACCTTCCTCACGCTGAAAGATTTGTTTGTAAACCTCAATCGCCTGATCAAACTCGGACAATTTGGTCAAGCAACTTGCCAAACCGTCATACAATTTGTGATGATAACGATTATTAATCATCATCTGGGCTTTTTTATAGCATTTCAACGCATCCGTAAACTTCAACATTTTCTGATAAACGAAACCGATACTGATCCATGCCTGAATCTCGTGCTTATCAATATTCAGAATTTTTGTAAAACACTTCAACGCGGAGTTATTGTCGCCCATCAACTGATAGGTAACACCCACACCGTTCCATGCTTTAATATTGCTTTTATCTGACGCTAAAACTTTTTTGAAGAAAGAGATTGCTCTTTCATACTGTTTCAATTTCTGTAACGTAACGGCAATACTCAACAACGTTTGCGTATGCTTGTTGTCGATTTTCATTGCCAGCTCCAAAACATCCAGAGCTTCTTTATAGGAGAACATGTGTTGCAGGGCAATCGCTTTGCCGTTCAATGCTTCAAGCGAAGTTTTATCAATAGCCACTGCCTGATCAAAACACGCAATCGCATCTTTATAAAGGCCTCGCATACTCAATGTAACGCCTTTATTGTTCAACACCTCAACGGATTGAGGGTTCAAAACCATTGCTTTGTCAAAACATTCCACCGCTTCGGTATAACGGCTCATTTTTTGAAAAGCAAACCCCTTGGAATTCAAAGCCTTCCAAGACTTCGGCTGTTCAGCGATAGCAATGTCAAACTGCTCAATCGCTTCATTATACATACCCTGATCAAGCAGTTCTTGCCCTCTCTTGTATGCACTGTTTTCATTCGATTTAACCATATCACATCTCTTCATTATAGTTACAGAATAATTCAGCATTGAATTTAACACTGATAAAATGTTCTGTCAAGAACCGCCTGATAAAAAAGCGTGATTATTCACAAACAATCAGATTTTCAATTGCTTAAATAACGAAATATCCGTTCGGACTTCAAGATACTTGATTGCAAATTTCAGACAAAAATCCCGTACTTGCTCCCGTTTCTCGGAAAAATAATTTTTATATTCACTCTGAAACGCTTTGGATTTTGTATCAAAAACCAAACGTTCCCGACCGTTTTCCGCCAAATATTCCCCCGCTTTCGGAGAGATTTCTTCTAAAACGTCAAAAACATTAATACAATAAACCCGAGCCTTTTTCGCCAAAGCCGCCAACTGTTTCTTCATATCCTCGTCAAACTCATTAAAATCGCTGACAACAAACACCGTCGAATGACTCTTAATGTTCTGCCTCAACAATTGCAACGGCTTCGAGAGTTGCTCCCGCTGTGGCTGCTTATAAGTTTTCAGAATATTTTCTCCGGTCTGAGAAATTTTTTTCAAAACCGCCATCATATTGGCTCTGTCATTCTGGGGCTTGAAACTGTATGTGTCATTCCCGTCAAAGATAATGCACCCGAAACGATCGTTATTTTCCAAACAAAGCCACCCCAACAGACTGGCAACTTTTGAAGCGGAAACCGATTTCAACTCGTTTCTGGTACCAAACACCATGTGCGAAGACAAATCCAACACGATATGGATTTCGCGGTCTTTTTCCTCGGCATAGAGCTTGGTATAAGGCGTGAGCTTACGAGCCGTAACTCGCCAGTCAATATCCCGCACATCATCGCCGAAAGTATAACCTCGAATTTCTTCAAACTCCATTCCCCGCCCCTTAAACGCCGATTTTACGTCTCCGGCGGTAACCGACGAGGCAATTTTGGCTTTATATTGCTTTAAATATGAAACATATTTTCGTTGTTCAATCAACTCTTCCATAGTCGCAAAAAGACCGTTCCCGTTTTGGTTTTCAACCGGACGAGAAAACAGTTTTTCTTTAATCTGTTTCAGCCTTTTCATAAATTTCTCCTGTTTTAAGGAAGAGGAACGGTTTTCACAAGATTCGTAATCACATCGTCTGTCGTATAACCTTCTGCCTGAGCCTCAAAGGTCAAAATAATGCGGTGTCTCAAAACATCATAAATAACAGCGTGAATATCTTCCGGTGTAACAAAATCACGACCTTCCAACCAAGCATTGATTTTAGCACAACGGTCGAGAGCGATTGTTGCACGCGGACTGGCTCCATACAAAACCTGTCCGGCAAGTTTCTTATCATAATGTTGCGGATTTCTGGTCGCAACCACCAACTGCACCAGATATTCTTCCACCTGCTCGCTCATATGCATATTCAAAACTTCTTTGCGAGCGGCAAGAACATCATTAATGCTCAACGGTTCAAATTTTGCATTTTCTCCGCCTTTAACCTCACCTCTCACCAGTTGCAATATTTTCTTTTCCGCAACGGCATCCGGCTGGTCGATTTTAATATACATCAAAAAACGGTCAAGCTGAGCTTCCGGCAGATTATATGTTCCTTCATGCTCAATCGGGTTTTGGGTTGCCATAACCATAAATAACTCCGGCAACAAATACCTTTTACCGCCGATACTAACCTGACGTTCTGCCATCGCCTCCAACAAAGCGGATTGAACTTTCGCCGGAGCACGGTTAATTTCATCTGCCAAAATCAAATTAGCAAAAATCGGCCCTTGACGAAATTCAAATTCCCCTTTCTGAGCTACATAAATCTCACTTCCGGTAATATCTGACGGCAGCAAATCCGGCGTAAACTGAATACGGTTATATTTGGCAGCAATACACTCCGACAAGGTTTTAATCGCCTTAGTTTTTGCCAACCCCGGAGCCCCCTCCACCAAAGCATGACCGTCAGCCAACATTGTAATCAGCAATTTTTTAACCAAATCCTGCTGACCTATAATTTTAGTGTCCATATAGTTCTTAAGTGAAATCAACTTATCTCTGATATTTGACATAGAAACCACCCTTTATTAACTAAATACAATACGATTTAAAAAATTATGATACTCTTCCAAAACCATTCGTTTCATTGCTTCATTCGCCAAAAAGTCAAATAACTCTATTGAACGCTTATAATGAGCTTTGGCTCTCTCGTAATCCCCCTGCTCCTTATTGAAAGCTTCAACCCTTGCCAAATACAGCAGAGCCTCCGCCTCAGCAAAATGATGCGAAACTTTTCCGTATAAATAAACCGACTTCATCAAAGCCTTGCGGGCATTGGAAATATCCTTAATAATATAACGCAGACAACCGATTGCCGACAAAGCACTCGCCTCTCCGAGTAAATCTCCGTTTTCGCGGTACAAATTTCGGCAACGCTCCAATATATCGTGAGCTATATCATAATTCTTATTTTTCATCTCCAAACGGGCAATCGCTCGAAGTGTCGCCGCTTCTTTCAATGATGTTCCGTCCTGACGAAACAAATCGGCGGCCTTCCGATAAGAAAGCAAAGCCTCTCCGTCTTTATTTTCAGAGAGATAAACAAAAGCCTCCTGCTCATAGGCATCCCCCAACAAATCCTTGTTACCTATGGAAGATAAAACTTCCTCCGCCTGCCGTATAATCTTAAGGGCTTCTGCCAGTTCTCCGGAAGCTGACTTAACCTTTGACAGCTTGATCAAAGCTTCTCCGTAAGTATTCTGCCCGTCAATAAAATCTTTCACCAAATCCACGGATTTTCTCAGAGCTTCCTCCGCCTTGTCATAATTATCAAGGCTCAGCTCCAACTCTCCCAATCTGGAGAGAACAAAAGCCTGCCCCTCAACATCATCCGTTTCCTGATACAAAGCCGCCGCTTTAAGATAATTCTCCCGGGCTTCGTCATATTTTCCGGAATGCCAGCTTATGTCTCCGTCCTGAAAAACTTTCGAGGCTTCGGTAACATATTTTCCCTGACTTGTTCTAGGCATAAAAAAACTCCTTTGCATTCATTCAATATTATTATATATATTTCGTAACAAGAAAAAAAACAAGAAGCAAGACCAATGGATGACATATTCAATTTAAGTGAACAAAACGAAACATCTTCCGGCCAACCGCAAATCTATAACAACACCGCAGCGTTAATGCCTAAATTTGAGTGGTTGGAAATGCTTAATCCCGAACAAAAACAAGCCGTGCAAACAACGGAAGGTCCGGTTTTGGTGCTTTCGGGTGCCGGCACAGGCAAAACCAAAGTCTTAACCACCAGATTAGCTTATATTCTTGCTAATATGAAGGCCAATCCGTGGGATTGTTTGGTTGTAACTTTTACCAACCGTGCGGCAAGAGAAATGAAAGAACGCGTCCAAAACATGATTGGCGATGTTGCCAACTCTGTCTGGTTAGGAACATTTCACAGTATATGCGTCAAAATTTTAAGAAAACACGCCGAACTGGTCGGATTACAGTCAAACTTTACCATTCTCGGCGAAGACGACCAGAAACGCCTGATTAAACAAATCAGCGAGGCGGAAGGAATTGACGATAAAAAATACCCTGCTCAATCTGTTCTCGACCACATCCAGCGTTGGAAAGATAAAGGCCGGACGATTGATAAAATTCAAAACGAGTACAAAGAAACCGTTTTAACCCATCTTTATAAAAAATATCAGGAACGCTTGCTTGAACTAAACTGCGTCGACTTCGGCGATATTCTGCTCTATACTTTGGATATTCTGTGCTCTCATCCTGACATCTGCGAAATTTATCAAAACCGCTTCAAATATATTATGGTGGACGAGTACCAAGACACCAACGTTACCCAGTATTTGTTCCTGCGTTTGTTGGCTCAAAAACACAAAAACCTGTGTTGCGTGGGCGATGACGACCAATCCATTTATTCTTGGCGGGGAGCTGAAATAGAAAACATTCTCCGTTTTGAAAAAGATTTTGAAAATTGCCACACTATCCGTCTGGAACGCAACTACCGCTCAACGGCAAATATCCTTTCTGCCGCCTCGTTTTTAATCAGCCACAATGAGGGGCGCCTCGGCAAAACCTTAAAAGTGGCGGAAAATTCTCCGGCTCGCAATGCCGATAACTCCAGAATCAAAGTTGTCAGCACTTACAGCGGGGAGGACGAAGCCAAGTATGTTGTCGATGAAATCGACGCTCAGCTTCGCAACGGATATGAATATTCACAAATGGCCGTTTTAGTTCGAACCGCTTTCCAAACCCGCGAATTTGAAGAAAAATTCATCTCTGAAGCCATTCCTTATCAAGTTATCGGCGGTCCGAAATTCTACGAACGTGCCGAAATCCGCGACGCTTTGGCTTATCTGAGAGTTGTGCTCCAACCTAATGACGACTTAGCTTTTGAGCGAATTATCAATAAACCGGCACGAGGCGTCGGAGCAAAATCTATTGAAAAATTTTATCAAGAAGCCAAAACCAACCGAATTTCTTTATTTTCTGCCGTTAACAAACTCCTGAATGAAGGCGGCGTTTCCGGCAAAGCTAAAACCAACCTGACAGACTTGATGGACAAGTTCGAGCAATGGCGGAAAAACATAAACGCCATTACACCGGATGAATTGATGTCTCAGATATTGGATGATTCCGGTTATATTGATATGCTGAAAATGGATTCTTCCGCTGAGGCTCCGGGACGCCTGGAAAACCTGAAGGAACTTGTCTCCGTCATGGGCGATAAGGAAAAATATCCGACGTTATCCGAATTTATGGAACACGTCAGCCTGGTTATGGAAAATGACGATACATTTGACAACAACAAAGTAATGCTTATTACACTCCACTCAGCCAAAGGCTTGGAGTTTGATGTTGTTTTTCTGCCCGGTTGGGAAGAAGGTCTGTTTCCGCACCAACGCAGCCTCGACGAAAACGGCTCTCAGGCTCTGGAAGAAGAACGCCGTTTGGCTTATGTGGCGATTACCCGTGCAAAAAAACAGCTTTATATCTTAACAGCTCTCAATCGTCGAGTTTACGGACAATGGCAAAACAATATCCCTTCCCGTTTTATTAACGAATTGCCTCCGCAAAACATTGAAATATGCAATAATGCGACTAAATTTTATAACAACTATAACAACGGCGGATATAATAACTACTATCGGAATTCTGCCGGCTCATACAATCAGGGGGATTACAATGGGTACAGTCGCAATCGCAATTCCGGCAGCTCTCATCATGGTTTCGTTTCTGCTTCATCTCTGATGGGAGAAAAAGTTTATCACCAAACTTTCGGCTATGGAAAAGTCGTTGGCGTTGAAGGAAATAAGTTAGACGTCTGGTTTGACAATTACGGCAATAAAAAATTGTTAAAAGATTATGTAACCAAAGTCGGATAAAAATCTTGTTAATTTGTAAGCAAAGGACAAAAATAATAGTTGACAAGGCTGCAAAGATTGATTATTAAATAGCAAGAATTTTGATGGCGGGATAGCTCAGTCGGTAGAGCGGAGGAATCATAATCCTTGTGTCGTGGGTTCGAATCCCTCTCTCGCTACCATAACAAAATGCCACCCTTTTGGGTGGTTTTTTGTTATGGTAAACAAACAGAAACGGGATTCGAACCCGAGAGGGCGTGAGCCGATAGAAAACATCAAAGTAATGATGTTTTCGTTGCGAACGGTGAAGTTCCGTTAATGAGCTGTCAACGACAGTGGCAACAGCGAATGTTACGGAACGAACTAAAAATCCCTCTCTCTTTTTCAGTATTTTTTTAATTCATAATCATCACAAATTATAACATTTGACTCTTAGTATCTTTTAACATAACCTATTCACGCATCGGTTGATTACCGATGTGAGGTTTAGAACCCTCTATTGCAAGTTGTCTGTAACACAGACGTAAAAACTACCTTTTGGTCTAATGACTGGAAGGTAGCTAATAAGGTGTATGTATATCTATACATACGCCCAATACACTACACTATTCTTGCAAATAGGTTCTAACTTCCAGTCGCCTCTCATCAAGGCGATTTAATTTTATACGCTAAAATGAAAGGAAGTTATATTTTTATGAAAACCGCAGTTGACAACATTATCTTCTACTCCTCGGGAACCAATATCCGAGCCGGAGGACCACAAGGGTATCTTGCCAATCTTCAGCTTGGCATCGGCAAACAAGATAACATAATCTTTATGACTCAAGATTCCCTGAGTAATCAAAAATTTGATTTCAGAAACACCATTGCTTACCTTCTAACCAGCCTCATCCCTATCAAAAAATACCGACGTTCTCTACGCCAACACCTAACTGCTTTTTTGTTCGGATATAACAAATACCTGAAAGACGGCATTGATCCCAGATATTTTCCGTTCATCAGAGAACTGAATAAATATTCATTCAAGACAATTACCTGCCATGTAATTGAAGATGCAATATTTTTAAAAAGCTACCTCAAACATAATAACGGCGGAAAACTGTTGCAGATGTCACATTGTCCGCAACCACCGTCGGAAGAAGTTTACAACACGGCAAAGGAAAACAACGATCCCTATGCCGAAAACACCTTAAAAGAATGGCAAAAACTCGAAAAAGAAGCTTTTTCAGGTGCTGATATTTACATTTTTCCATCCAAGGAATCTGTTGATTGCTATACATCTTCTTTACCATATTTCCAAAACTTCATTAATGAAAAAGACATCCGATATGTCCGCACCGGATGTCAGCCGTTGGAAAACCTACGAACAAAATACAACATCGAAACCTCGTTTGTTATCAGCTACATAGGTAGACACAACCAAATCAAAGGGTATGACTTGTTAAAAGAAATTGCCCAAAAAACATTGGCACAAAGAGATGACATTACCTTTCTCATCGGAGGAGCGGCAGGCTCCATTCCACCGCTTAAGCATCCGAGATGGATAGAAATCGGCAGATGTAATCCGGCGGAAGTTCTAAGTATTACGGACGCCTTCATCCTACCGAACAGACAAACGTATTTTGACTTGATTTTGCTAGAAGTGATGTCAACCGGCACACCTGTTTTTGCCTCCCGAGGTGGCGGAAACACCACAGTAGAACAAGATACGCATGCCATAACTCTTTATGATAACATTGACGATTGTGTGAACAAACTTAACGAGTTTCTAAAACAATCAACAGAAGAAAAATCATTATTAAGACAAAAAATAAAAGCAGCGTATCAACAAAACTACACATTGGAAGTCTTCGCTCAAAATTATATTAACATGATAAAACAGGTGGTAAATTCATGAAAATAAAAAATTTAATCGTCGGTTGCGGAATCTCCGGAGCCGTAATGGCTCGCCTTTTGGCTGAAAAAGGGGAAAAAGTCATCATTATTGACTCTAAAAATCATATCGCCGGCAACATTTACGACTACTATCAAGACGGAATATGCGTCCACAAATACGGAACCCACATTTTTCATACCAACAATAAGGAAGTTTGGGATTTTGTCAGTCGCTTTTGCCAATGGTATCCTTACCAACACAAAGTTTGCGGCTTAATTGACGGACAAATTGTCCCTATTCCGTTCAACCTCAATACTTTGCACGCCGTATTCCCCGAAAGCATGGCAAACAAAATTGAACAAAAACTTTTGGACATCTACGGCTTAAACGTCAAAATCCCTATCCTGGAACTATACAAACAACAAGATAAAGATTTAGAGTTTCTGGCAAAATACATTTATGAAAAAATCTTTTTGGAATACACATTAAAACAATGGGGACAAACTCCTGATGAAATAGATCCGACCGTTTCAGGACGTGTTCCGGTTTACATCAGTCGGGACGACCGCTATTTTCAGGATAAATATCAGGGAATTCCTATCGGCGGTTATACCCAAATGATAGAAAAGATGCTTGACCATCCAAACATCCTCATTAAGCTGAACACACCGTTTACGGCAGATATGGAATATGAACGCTTATGGTGGAC
Source organism: uncultured Azospirillum sp. (assembly GCA_964521455.1). GTDB lineage: Bacteria > Pseudomonadota > Alphaproteobacteria > RF32 > CAG-239 > JAGAJR01. Next base: position 3,568 of record CAZFRT010000033.1, on the reverse strand, counting down.
GGGAAGTATTGATGAATATTTTAACTTTCAATTCGGACAATTACCTTACCGGAGCGAACATTTTGAATTCATTAAATTCCCATATCCAAAATTTCAGAATACGGCAGTTGTAAACTACCCTTGTAATTACGACTTTACCCGCATTGGCGAATATAAACATTTTTTAAACGACCAATCAGAAAATACAATCGTATCTTACGAATATCCTGAAGCATTTGAAGAAGGAAAAAACGACCGCTATTACCCGATAGCTAACGAGAAGAATTCTCAATTATATCAAAAATATTTATCTCTGGCTCAATCACAAAAAGATAAAGTCTTTTTCTTCGGCAGATTGGGGGATTATAAATATTATGATATGGATAAAGCCGTTCTGCGGTGTTTGGAAATATTTCAAACAATAAAATAGATAAGACCTGTTTTCCGGCCTCAATAACTTTATACCCGACATCAACAATATCGGGATGTATTTCTTTTATTCATAAAAACGTCTCTTGTGCTGATATGAGAATCTAAAACAATCAAGAGTTTTTTGAAAATTGAAATAATTTAATTGACTGCCGATAACATTGTGCTATTACAAAAGCCGAATTTAATAATATCGAGGTAAAAATGTTTTCTCTTTTTAATATGCAGCAATTTATCAGTGCTTTTATCGTTCTCTTTGCCGTCATCGACATTACCGGTTCTATCCCGATTATCCTGAGATTAAAGAAAAACGGCAAAAAGGTAAATGCAATGAAAGCCGCCATTATGGCTTTTCTGATGTTTATGATTTTCTTCTATGTCGGAGAAGCTTTCCTTAAACTGTTCCACCTAGACATTTCATCTTTTGCGATTGCCGGTTCCCTGATTATTTTCATTATGGCAATGGAAATGATTCTAGATATTGAGATATTCAAAGACCAACCAAATTCTCCTAAAGACGCCACTTTTATCCCGATTGTTTTTCCGTTGGTCGCCGGAGCCGGAGCTTTAACAACCCTCCTTTCCATTCGTTCGCAATATCAGGATGTCAACATCATTCTGGCAATTCTCGCCAACGTGATTATTGTTTATTTTGCAATCAGATTGGCCAAAACTATTGAACAAAAACTGGGCTTGGGCATGATTTACATGATGCAGAAATTTTTTGGCATCATCCTGCTTGCCATCTCCGTCAAGTTGTTCATTACCAACATCACGCTGTTGATTGCCCAAATCAGGGGATAAAAACATGACTAAACTTTTGTTTTTGGAATATCCGAAATGTTCCACCTGCCAAAAAGCAAAAAAATGGCTGGAAGAAAATCATATTAAATTTGAGGCTTGCCACATTGTGGAGCAAAACCCGACGGAAACGGAATTAAAGCAATGGATTATTCGAAGCAAAATGCCGATTAAAAAATTTTTCAACACTAGCGGATTGTTGTACAAATCTATGGAACTGAAAAACAAAATTCCGCAAATGAGTGAAGAAGAACAAATTAAACTGCTCTCTACCAACGGAATGTTGGTTAAGCGTCCGCTCCTCATCGGCGAAAAAAGTATTCTTACCGGTTTCAAACAGGAACAGTGGGAAGAATTAAAAATTTAACTCTTGTAAAAACAAAACAAGAAACTAAATCAATAAAGTAATTTATTGACAAGGAGATAAAAGATGAATAAAGCACTTCTGACCGCACTTACAATTGCTTCCTGTATTGCCTTAAACACCGAAGGTTTTGCCAAACCCAAAAACGGTGGTTTTACAGGCCCGTCCGTTGAAGTTATCACGGTTGAACAGGCCAAAGGTATGAAAGATGATACTTTTGTCATCTTGCAAGGCAACATCAAACAAAACATCGGCAAAGAATTATATGTCTTTACAGATGCTTCCGGTTCTATCAACATAGAAATTGACGATGATGATTGGAACGGCGTTTTTGTCGGACCGGATGATTTGGTTGAGATTCGCGGTGAAGTCGACAAAGGTCTTACCAAAATCGAAATTGATGTCGATCAAATTAAAAAAATTTCAGATAAATAATTTATCCCAAAAACATTCTGACAGTCACTCACTTTTGAGTGGCTGTTTTTTTATTTATAAAACTGTATCCTCAATAATGGTTTTATAAACAATTTCAAAAGGTTTTCCATATATCAGTTGACGGAAACACAAAGTTAGCATACACAAAAAAATAAGAGATAAACAGCAAAGGAAACTAAAGTGGAAAAATTAAAATACCTGCTTGAACATCACTATATGTTACCATCTAATCTGATGTGGATTATTTTCGGACTTCTTATTTTCACACTCCTTTTTTTGGACTTGTTCATTTTTCATAAAAAAGCTGAAGAACCGCAAATCGCCGATACTTTAAAGATGAGCATTTATTATATTCTCATCGCTCTTCTCTTCGGCTTATTCATTATTTATGAAAAAGGTACTTCCGCCGGTATGTTATACTACACCGGCTACTTGGTTGAGAAAAGCCTGTCTATGGACAATATTTTTGTTATTTCTCTGGTCTTTACCAGTTTAGGAATTCCTACAAAATACCAACATCGGGTATTGTTCTGGGGAATTCTCGGAGCTATCGTTATGCGTGCCGTGATGATTATGATTGGGGCAAAACTGGTAAGTGATTTCCATTGGCTTTTATACGTTTTCTCATTCTTCCTGCTTTATACGGGAATCAAAATGGTTATCAGCTCGGAAGAAGACACCCCGCTGATGGAAACAAAAATTTTTAAGTTCATCAAAAGAACCTTCAAAATCACCCGTCGTCTGCACGGCGAGCATTTTATCCTTAGAAGAGGTTCCATCATTTTAATAACGCCTCTGTTATTTGCCCTGATTGTTATTGAATTGATGGATGTTATCTTTGCCGTTGACAGCATTCCCGCCATTTTCCTGATTACGCAGGACGTTTATTTGGTTTATACCAGTAACATCTTTGCCATTTTGGGATTAAGAGCCTTATACTTCCTATTGGCTGCCGCCGTCAATCGTTTTACTTACCTGAAACCGGCTCTGGCAATTATCCTGATTTTCATCGGAAGTAAAATCTTTTTACCATATATCGGCATAAATATTGAAGCATGGCAGTCATTGGTTATAACTTTCAGCATTATTGCCGGAGGAATTGTCCTTTCCTTGAAGAAAACTTCATCGGAAACACAAGCCTAAATTTTAATTGCAAATTAACCTGTTTGCTTTATTATCACCTTTGCAGTTCAGAGGTGGACTGCGGAGTGTAGCAGCTCCTTCTAAACAATAAAACACTCCTCTATGGGGAGCTGGGAATATAAGGCTATGCACGAATAACCCAGACTGCGTTTAGACAGTTGCTAACTCCCCGCCTTAGATTTTCTGAGGCGGTTTTGTTTAACCCAAAACAAAATTAAGGAGTTTGAAAAATGAGTATAAATTGTAATAAAACAATCGCCCGACAATTAGGTTTTGCCCTTTGGTCTGAAAGACGAAAAAGAGGATTTCGCCTTGCCACAATGCAGCGTCAAACAGGGATTTCTGAAAAGACGATAGACCGCATAGAACTCGGGAAAGGTATCCCTCCTACGGCTATCAAAAAGTTATTGGAATTTT
>CAZFRT010000032.1:0-13800 GCA_964521455.1 uncultured Azospirillum sp. | reverse complement strand
CCTGTGTCTTTTGAACGTCGTTGGTATTATACGCCTGCGTCTTTTCAGAAGCATTGGTGTTGAAGGCTTGGGTTTGAAAACTTCCCGCCTCGGCGACAAGAGCAGTTTGTTTTTCCCCCTCTTTGATAACGGTATTAACAGCCTCAACAATTTCCGGAAGTTTTTTATCCACTTCCTCTTTAACAACTTCTTCAATGCGGTTTACTTGCTCATCACCGATTTTTTGAAGATCATCACCAATGTCAGAGACGCGTTTAACTTGCTTATCCCCTTCTGCCGTAACCTCTGCAACCTGTTCTTCTCCGGTGCTGACAATACTCTTTCCGGCTTCAACAACAGCAGCAAGCTGTTTTTCGCCTTCTTTTGTTATTTCGGAGATATTCGAGTTAACGGCTTGGTTGATTTTATCCACACCGGCAGACACAACTTGGGAAATTTCTTCTTTCTCGTTAGCCGTTACTTCCTCAATCTCAGTAATGGCGTCGCTTAACTGCTGAGCAATAACAGAAGTATCCATTATCGCGATGTCGGCACTGTTGTTTGCTACCTGCAAATATAAGCATAGTTTAACGTTTTTAGGGGTAACTTCTTCGGAGGCACCGTATTTTTTGTTTGAACGGGAAGCTTTAAAACCCACCTCTTCAGCAGCTGAAAAACCTCCGTTTGTCCCAACGAAGTGTATTCCGGTTGTTTTTGTATAAAAAGCTCCGTCGTCATTTGTTGAAATATTGCCTCTGGCATTGGTATTAAACGAACCTTCAATATCAGGAATTCCGTCGTTTTCTTCTACGGCAAGTTTTCCCAAATCATCAATGGATGAGATAAATTTCGTAATTTTAGGCAATCGGACATGACCGTTAAGCGTATCAATATAGAAACTGGCACATTGTCCGTAATCTTCGATTTTTTTGTTATACTCTTCGGTTGATACCGTCGGCACCTTGTTATCGGAAGCCAGCTGATTTAATTCTTTCCAAAAAGTCGGAAACAGAGCACGACAGTTTGTAATCGTTTCTCCTGTCCACAGAGGATAAGCCCCTGTCGGAGCTTTGGCAGAAAAACTATAATAAACGTCGAACATCTCCCTTGTCGGCTTTTTCTGAACATCAGCCAAGGCCGTTTTCAGCTCTTCAAGAGTTGCATTAACCCCGTTTGAAAAAATCTTAACAGCCTCAAAATTAGCGTTCACTTCCGAGGCAACCGCTTTCTTCCCGCCTTCAAACTCATACGGAAAAATTAATGTTGTATTTACCCTTCGTTTTCTCCATAAAAAAAACCGCCATATCGGCGGGTATAAAAAAGGAGCGGAAACAAAAAGCCCACTCCTTCACTATACTGAAATACTATTCAACACCTGACACCTTGTCAAGCATATTTTTCATTATTCCCAATCTTTTCTAAGATTTGAGAGAGCTGTTGCGGAAAGCCCAGCAGAAAGATTAGGATTAACATTAATAGGTGTCCGAACTATTCCGTCAGCCAATCGTCTTCCGGCATTTCTTCTTGAATGTCTCATCAAGGCTTTCCCCCCAAGCCCGGCAACAGTCCCAGCCAAAGCTGTGGGATTAAAATATCCTCCGACTAGGCCGGCTGCTGTCAAAGGGCTTGATATACCACTCCAGAAAGGAGAGTTCGTCGCTCCGCCCACAGAAGATAAGCCTTTTTTTAGTTTGCTTTCAAAAATATTTTGTGTCGTTTTCGCGTTAGCGAAACTACGGTTTGCATCACGAAATCCAGGAAACTCTTTGTCCATTAAAGTTTTTAAATCATTCTCGGCTCTTTTTAAAGCACCTGCTTTAGACGCTCCAACTCCGATTTTATTTCCAGCCTCTTCTCTTAAAATCTTTTTAAGCATATCAAATTCCGCTAAGCTCCCCGGACTGATACCGTCAAAAGCTCTCGGATCTACACTTCTCATTTCTGCTATTGTATTTTTTGCGACCGGATGTTGATTATAAAAATCTCTTACCTTATCCGCCGCCATTTGTCGGCTGCCGTTTTTATCCATAAAACGAGAATAATCAAACTCTGCTTTTCGCAGTTCCGGCGTTTTGATAACCTCTTCAAAATCAGCGTCAAACATGCCGTTTTTCCGGCGTTCTAACTGGTCTGATAATATTTTTGCCCGCTCAGACAAATCTTCCGCTCCGGATTGAACAGCGTTTTTCATTACCCGCCGCTTATTCTCATCGGCTAAGGCTTCAACAAACGACCGCTTAAAGGCTGGGTTGACATTCTCTATATTTTGTGTTATATTACTTGCATTAAGATCTTGAAAGTCAGAAAATCGCACATGCTGCGGGCTTGGTACACGACTGTTACCGGTAACAGTACTATCAACAGTGTATGATGGGAAGGTGCGTCCATCCAAGGTCTTATTTTTTTTGCCTAGATTTGAATCTTTCAAAGCTGTCTTTACAAAAATATCCCCTGTATCTTTGTGCTTTCCAATAATTGCGGTATTCGCCGGATTTGATGAATCATATATAATTTGATACTGTGGCAAATTACCATTCTTCACATGAAGATTTCTACCAAATAGAGCATTGTCAATTGCCCCAGCTGTTTCCCGTGGCGTATAACCGTTGTCTATAATTCTCCCTTGATTGATATGTTCTATTCTATCGGCGGGAATCGTTACCTTTGAGCTGTCAACAGGGCTAACATTTTCAGCATTGCGAATTTTATTAACTTGATTGACTAAATCATCATCTACATTCCCAAGATTAATATCTTCAAAATTATTTCCTCGCTCAAGCTGTTTTGTCAGTTTTCTCTTTCCTATATATTGGTTCAAGCGGTTACTTAAAGGTCTTAACAACCCTTTTCCAAGAGTTGCCACCCCGTGCCCAAGAACACCACCGGCCACCCCTTCTAATCCTCCGCCAATCGCATTCCACGGCAATTCTGAGAGATTATCCGAGCTTGTCGTACCATAAGCGGCTCCTTCAGCGCCACCGGCGAGAGAAGCTAAAAGACCGCCTTTTAATCCAAGCTTTCCCAAACCTTTAACAATCTGCCCGCCGGCTCCGAGCATATTCCCGCCTAATTCCGAGGCAAACCCCGCTGTTCTGGCAACACCCCCCAAACCTTCATCATCTCTTTGAGACAAATAAGTATCATCACTTACATCAAAGCCAAGTTTCCTCCCCAGCCAGTCAGAAGCCCCCAAAGTGGCACCGGTCAACGCTTTTTTTGCCCCGAAACCAATATCGGCGATATTATTCCATAGATAATCTGAATATGTTTTTTTAGGACGTAATCTTCCGGCAAGTTTTCTGGCCTCGTCTCTTTGCTCAGATGTCAGAGGTTTCAAATCTGGAACGTTGTTGCTAAAAGCATCAGGAAACTTTTTAAGAATAAACCCTCTTATTTCTTCTCTCGGCATTTCATCAGGAAAACGAACTTTTTTTCCATTCGGCATTCTTACAATAGTCATTATTCCCCCTTAAATTCCATAAAATCAATAATTTCGTCGGTGTCTCCTGCTGCTGGTGCTTGATTATAGCCTATATTTTGATAAGGCTTACGATAAGAGTTATATACATTTTTCGCCCGTTCATTCAACTCTGATGACAATTCTTCAATTTTCTCTATTGCCCCTTCAAGCTCTCTTGGACTATTATTCGCATTCAAAGTCCCGATAATCCGCTCTACTTCTGGCAAAGAATTAATGCCCGTAACACCTGAAGCGTTTGCTTGTTCAATTAAAATATTGCCCGCAGATACTAGTTGATTGACTAAAGCCCCTCTATCTTTCATCCATTGATCATTATTATTAGTATATCTCTTATACAACTCATTCCATCCAGAATAAGGACCGGCAACAGTAGGATTGTTTTTTATACTATCTTTCAATCGTCCTAATTGACTCATTGTTTGATCGTGTTTAGCCATAGAGTTAAAGTAATTGCTTTCAGCATTGGCTATATTAGCGGCTCTAGCCTCATTATATTTATCAAGAGCTTTTCCCTGTAAGCCAAAATCATTACCAAAACCACCAACTAAAGCATTTCCAACGGCCTCTGTATTTCCGCCGAAAGCGGTTGCTCTGGCCTGATCTTCAGGGATAATATTTCTCAAATATTCATAATTAGTAATTGCATTTGTCTGCTGACTTCCTTCTCTACTCATCCTAAGCTCATTTTCCAAATACATCCGGTTTAGGGCACGCTGTTCGTTCAAGTCGGCCAGTTCTCTGGCTTCTTTGAATCTCGCTTCTTGCAGTTCCTTTTGCTGATTGAGATACGCCTGTTGACGTTGTTGCTCCTGTTGCTGTCTTTGTTCTATGTTCCACTGTCTCTGCAAATTATCAGCCGTGTGCCCTGCTCCAAGCAAACCATAAGACAGAGCGTCTTTTGCACTTCCTCCGGTCAGCCCGACAGCCAGTGCTGTTCCCAAACCACCAAGGAGCGGTCGCCCGATATTTCCGGAAGCAAAATTTTTGACATCTTCCCAAGTGTTCTTTGGCTTGTTTCTGTCCAAATACTGCGTGTAATCATCCATAATTCTGTCAACCGGCCTATCAGAATAATTCTCACCCAAACGGGCAACATTCCACATATTTTCGGCATTTCTTAAATCAACCATTACTTTTCTCCACCGCCAGCTATTTCTTCTCCTGCTTTTTTACCGACTGCGGCTCCTCCCGCTCCGCCCAAATAAGCACCCGCCAAGGCACCTCCGGCCTGAGCCAGTTGTCCCCACAGGTTATTACTGTTGGCAGCCTGTTGAGCTTGTGAGTAGAGATTTTGCGACTGATTTGTTAAGCCTGTCATCATATTGTACGGAACCTGATAATACCCGAATAATTGATTCAAAATATTACCGACGCGACTGTCTTCTGTTGCCATAGCTTGGGTTTCCAAATCCGCCAGCTTATTGGCAAATTGTCCACTCATTTGGTTGATTGAAGACCCCCTTGTTAGTCCTCTGCTCGCCAACGGATTAATCAGGTTGTTTTCAAAAGACTGATTTGCCAGCCTGTTTCTTTGAGCTGTTTGAGCCTTAAAAATTTCGCTGTCATACGATGGATTGATTAACTGTTGCAAATACTGCGGAATTGCCGATGTTGTTGTATTGACAACTTCTTTCTCAAAACTGCTCGGATTATAACTTGTTCCGTATTTTCCGGTTGATGCACTGCCATACAAACCACCTGTTGAGACGGTTTGCTGTTTCGCTGATTTATTGCTAGACCTTCAGCCCTCCTATTAATATTCCTTGTTGCTTGTTAAACCATTTAAACCCGGCTTTTCTCAAACTGAGAGCCGCGTTTTTGTGCCTTGTGTGGGCATATATGACATTAAAACATTGTGCAACAGCTTTAATAGCATCAACTACTTGCTTGTGTTTTTTTCTCATGGCATACCCGCCCATATAATAATTATTGTCTTCCGCCTCATAAGCAAAGACAGAACCCACATATACACCTTTGTCATAAACGTTCCAAAATGTGTCCCGTCCGGAAATTACTTCCCATCCGTTAACATCGTCCAAATTGTTTTTGTTTTCTTCAAAAAGTCTTTTTGCTTCCTTTTCATCAAAAAAAGGCGAATTTCTGTTAATTAAACTTGTCATCCGATTGTCTTTGTTTTTATCTTTACCCGTTTCAGTTCCATTCGTTTAATTCCGAACTCCTGCCCCTCTTCTTGAGTATAAATTCGAATTTGCAATTGCTTGAAATTAAGCAGACCGGCCAAATTAAACATAACCGTGTTTTTGTCGGAACTCACCCAAATCCCTCCGTTTTCGTCATCAAAGCTTTCCGCCCACAAACCGCCGTTTTCGTCCTCTTCATTTTTAGACCAGATTAAATATCCTTTAACAAGCTTAACAACTCGCTTTATCTTCGGCTTTTCCGGCTTGTCGTCATATACAAACTCAATAAAGAAATCATTGTCTCGGTCAAAATCGAGTGTAAAAATAAGCGGCATTTTCGGAACTTTTAAATTGCTGTCCGAATTAACATTAATAACATTCATCTTATATTCGGCGGGAATAAATTCGTCTCCGAACCTCGACGTCAAATACTCCCTTAAGATATTCTCTCCGCTGGCTGAATATAAAAAACCGTCAATAACCGACAAAGCTCTGATGTCATCTTGCGGACTGCGTTCTATCCACTCTTTTTTCAAATAATCGAATATAAGTATTTTGTTTTTATCCAAATACGGAAGCTTAAACCAGATTTCGCTTCTTTCTCCGGAAATATACGGAACAACTTCAATTTCATTGATACGGTCGGAATAAATTCCGTCAAAAAACTCAATAACATTGTTAGCCAAACCATCGGTTGGTCTGGTCTGTCCGGTATCTATCAAATAATAAGCAAAAACGTTCTTAGCCAGATAATCATAATAAAACAGCTTGTTATCAAATCTAATAACAGACTTGAAACTTGCACAACCGCCGCCGGTTGCTCCGCTCCTTTGCAGAGAAGAAGCGTCCCCCGGGTTTCCGGTAAAATAAGTTGAATATTCTCGCGTAAAGGCTATCAACATATTATTGTAGAAAATAATCGCCGTAATATTTCGGTCAAACTCCTCATAATGCGGACTTGTTATAACGTCCGGATCACTTGAGCTCCAATCAAAAATATTCTGCTGAGCCGACCAATGAACACGATTGAGTGTATTTGTTACAAGACGGCCATCGTAAGCTTCCAAACAAAGCCCTCTGATTTCTCGTCCTTCCGCGTCAACCGCATTCAGTTGCTTAACTCTTTCGCTTTCAAGCTCCTGTTCCATATTAACAGCAACATAATCGTCAACACCGTTCGTAAAAACAAACCAATCATTAAACCCTTGTGCAATGGTAATTCCGTTGCACAGCCGCGAAGGAGACAAATTATCTTTTAGCAATGTATAGCTATCTTCTCCGACATTGTAAGAATACAAATATCCGTTTTCGTTATCAACGGCATATACAAACCAATGATTAACATTGTTTTGCACAGATTCAAATTGTCCGATAACCGTCTTTCCCGGAAGAGATGAAACAATTTTATTTCCCATGGCTGTGTATATGCCGACATTCTCTCCATTTTGTGTAAAATGCAATTCCACATTTCGGCATATTGCGGCGGAAATCAACCCTTCCAAAGGACTAACCACCGGATTAACCTTGCGTATTCCCCGAAAATTATCTAAAAACAAATCCATTTACTAACCTCAGATTATAAGTTTAGGCTCAATTTTGGTACCGGTTAATTTAAGAAGGTTTCTGTACGCCTCATTAAATTCTTTGATATACGGTTGATAGTTTTCATCCTGATCATCGGCAACAAGATATTCCATTGATTTCGTATTCAGACACTGCATATAAATATTTTCGACAGTTTCATCATTCGGAAGATTAAGAAAATCATCCAAAGCCTCAAGATTCGCTTTCGGTTCCCCGTCATGGCTCTTTGCCATTTGGTTGGAAATATAGCGAATGTTTACAAAAGTATTTTCCTGCGGCGTCGGATAAAGATGTATCAACGCACCTTCATCGCCAAAATCAACCCAGTATTTTTGAGGAGTTCCACTTTGAGCAGATAAAAAGTCTGCATCTTCGGAATTTATTTGTAAAAGAGGCGTTGTTTCGCCTTCGATCCACACCTTTGTAATATTGCCTTTTGGAGCAATAAGCGTCGAAACGCCTTTTTCTGCAATTATAGATGTTTTTTTCTTCTTAAACGGGAAGTCATCCAAACCCCAAATATACGCGTGGGCTTGCATAATTGCCAACTTAACACTTCTTTGCACTTCTTCAAAAGAAGACGGGTCCGGGTCGACGATAGACCACCTGAGATTTGAAACTTCTTTGATAATATCGTAAAAAGTACGCACGAACAGCCCTTTACTTCATAAGTTTGAAATTGAATTTTCCGGATTTAAACTCTGTTTCTCCGGCTTTGGCTTTCTTCTTTGCGGTCAAATCAAGCATTTCTGCGACGATTATCCCGCTCATTATACTTTTGCCACAACCTTCACAACTTACTTCCCATGATGATTCTATGCCCAAATTATTTTTTACGGCTTTCGGAGCCGGTTGACTTTCAGGCTTTTTACCCAAAATTTTATCTTCCATTTTCTGTTCCATTTTCACACCTCAAAGAAAAAAGGGGATGTTTCCATCCCCCTCGTTGATTACAAATTATCTGCCGCGGAAACATCGACCGTCATACCGGCCAAAGCTTTCGGCAAAACGACCTTTTTGCCATAAACATACAAGCCGCGAACATTATCCCCGAAGAATTTGTCATCACGGAGAACTTCCACTTTTGAAATGTTACCCGCATAAGCAATTGCTTCGTTGATTCCGGCCATAATGTTTACTTTGTAGGTTGGTTTTTCAGTTGTTCCGCCTTTAACCGTAGGCAAATTGGTTGAAACCAAGACGTCCAGTCCGGCAATTGTTCCGATAGAGCCTTCGCGGAGAACTCTGTCGCCCGCATTTGTCGCGTGAATAAAGTCCGGAGATTGAATCAAAATAGCTTCAACATCCGGATTGATAATCACATACGGCATAGCACCGCCGGCAGCCTGATTGGCTTTGAAAACCTTGTCATTTTTCTGTTGAATGGCATTGTTATTTTTCAAGGTTTTTGCCAGCCATACCAAGGCTTTATACGCGTTTGCCGGTGTTAAAGTAACATCGGTCGCATATTTGTTAGCAGTTGGGATTTCTGAAAAAGCACCTAAAATAAAAGTGTCTTTTACCAAATCAATTGCGGTTTTTGCTCTGTCTTCAAATTTTGCCTGCAAATCCTTAATGTTTGATTGCTTTTGCGTAATATCGGACAAGAACACACCGAACGCCTTTGACTGATCTAGTTTCAAATCCTGAGAAGTCGCATCAACACGCTGATAGCTCACACCACCGGTCGAAGTGTCTTCGGAATAATCCTTGACTTCCACATCACCGATTTCCCCGATATGAACGGTATCACCGTAGTTTTTGATGTCCTTCTCATAAATTTTATTAACTGCCTTCATGGCGACGCCTGATTTATCAAGCTTTTTGTTGAGAGACAAACTCCAGATTTCCGGAATAATTTTAGCACCCTGTCTCTCGAGGGTTTCTGCGTTAGTAGACCTTCAGCATCTCCTTTAGGTTATTTAGATTAAACGACGAGGAAGCTTTCCTTCTTTTTCAAGAAGAATTTGCTTCTCAATTAAATTTGCGAAGTTAGCTTCCTGTTCAGGAGAAAGGTTGTTGTATTCCTCACGGGTCAACCACTTTTCTTCTTTTGGAGAAACGTCTTCGCTGTTTGGCGATTGCAGACTTTGCTGTGCCTTCTGGTTTTCAGCTTCTGCCTGCATTTTTTCCTTGTATGAAGAAACCGCATAACTTTCCACCGCGTCAATCAGCTCTTTGACCTGGTTTAAGTCGACATCTCCGCCGGCCAGCTGTATTGCCGCACCGACAAGCTTTTGCCGCTCTTCCGACGCAAGCCATTCGCTATTAGCCGCCGAGAAATTCTCAAGATTCTCCTTAATTCTGGATATTCCCGAAATCCTCTGTCTTTCCTGATATTCCCCCATTTTCTGATTTCTGAACAACGCCACATCCCCGGCAATTTCAGAAATCACCTCAGGAGGAAAACAGGATTTTGCGGCAAGCAACTCAGAAGGATTAAGCGTCATCTGGTATCTTGCCAGAGCGTTGTACGCTTTGTCATAGTCATCACCTGACAAATATCTGTCCAGAGCTTCGACATAACGTCCGAACTCATGGTTTTTAACGTCAAAAGCAACAGAACGTTCTTCTTCATCGCTAAAACCAAGCTTTCTGGCTTCGTTTTGGCGTTGCTCACGTTCTGCAACCTCTCTGTCTTCAAAGGCCTTAAGTTTCTTCTCAACTTCCGCTTTCTGCGACATAACCTTTTCAAGTTCCTTATATCCTTTTTCAGCTTCCGCCATATCTTTGTATTTCCCAAAGATAAGCTGCGGTTCTTGCGATTCTTCTTTTTTTGATGAAGTCTCAGCTTCAGAAGTATCTGCTTCCGGCTCGTTTACAACTTCGGCAGGCTCTGCAACAGAGGTGTCTGCACTTGAAGTTTCAACCGAGGTGTCGTCGGTAGGTTCTAAAGGTGTTGATTCTTCGGTCATATTTTTTTACTCCTTTTCAATAAGTGTTCGGCACTTCTCGTCAATTTCTTGAATATGATTGATAAGCAGTCCCATCCCTTTAATAAGTTCCGCATTGGTGTTTTTGGTCGAGGTCTCTACCATAAAATCTTTGCAGAACTCCAATAACATTTTGCCGCCTTCCGAGTGAACAAACTCTCTAATAATCAATAATTTATCCATTCATTACCTCGGAAAATTCTTCAGTACCGGCAGGCACCGGCGGCATAGTGTTAACATTTGCACCCAAACCCGCTACCGGCTGAGTTGGATCCGGAAGAGGTTTAATAAACTTATCCGGATTTTCAATTCCAGCATTTTCCAAAGCTTCGACAATAACCTCGCGTTTGTTGATGTTAACGGCGGGGTCATTCCAAACCGGTGTCAAAATATTTGTTAGAGTCTGGTTCATTTGCAGTTTTTTCTGAATACCGCTGTTGTCAGTGTATTTGTAGTCATAGTTCCCTTGCCGAATATCGTCCGTTATCAGCATATTGACTTTTGTCCATTTGTCGTTGATGAAGATGTTTTCATCACCGGATTTCATATTTGCTTCCAAATCAGCAACTTTTTCAACCATCGGCACAATTCCGTTCTGCTTGATTGTGTCAAGAGTTTTGCTCAAACGAGTTGTCTGCCCCTGAACTTTTACTTTAATTTCCGTTGCTGTGGCGTCCTTATCTTCATCCTGTCCCTGCATATTCGGAAAAATACCGCTGACGTTTGAGGCTGTCGAATCATAATATTGTATGATTGCCTCGTTGTTGATGAGCGGGAAAGTCATTTTTATAAGAGCATTCGGGTCTTCCATACCAAGCTTGTAGACAATCTGCTTACCTGGTTCCAGCTCAATCTTGTCTTTTTTGAAAAATCCCTCTGGTGCATAAGCCGGAGGATTAAGATTTAAACTTTGAGCATCATTTTGCAAATTAACCTTATTTTCCTGCTCTTTGCATAAATCATAAACGGAATATAATTCGGGAATACCACGTTTTGACTCCACATCCCGCAACAACGCCATATTGATAATTGGGTTAACAATCCAGTTGTTTTCTTGGAATACGGCCAAAAACTCTCTGGCAACGGAAACAATCCGCCAGTTGTTTAAGACCGTCCCGTCGGAAAGAGTGTAGTTTCCCCAATATTGCAGAACTTCAACACGATTGCCGTCAATAACATCATCCAACTTTTTATCGGCCGAAACATCTTTCTCTTCGTTTTTCGCATCTTCCAACATTCTCTTTATTTCAGACAGCTGCGTCTTGCTTAAAGAATAAAGCTTGTTATTGGCGATAGATTCGTAAGTTTCCCACGATTTTATAATTTTTCCGCAAGAATCCCAACTTTCTCCGTCTTCCGGAGTAACCTTCGGGTCCCAAACCAAATTCAACGGATTAATAGCCTCAACGTAAGCACCGTTGTATATTTGCTGATTAAACACCCCGAAATTCTGAGTTCCGCGAAGCAAAGACAATATTCCGCCGTCTTTTATCTTTTCGGAAAAACTCATCTTTCTGCGGATTTGCTTATATTTCGTCTTCCAGCAAACAAAAAGACAGAACTCCCCAACCGAAGAAAGGTACTCGATTGCTTTATCTAAGCGTTTCTGAACCTTCATATTATAAAAAGCATTGACAAGGTTGGCTTTTTGCTTGACTGCCGCCTCATTAGAAACTTCATCCATCCCCTCGACGTCAAACATCTGCTCAATATTTGAATAGATATTATCCCAAATAAAGGCTTGCTGAGTTTCATATAACGAATAAATCTTATTTAGATGAATGTCAGACTTCCACTCGGGTTTATCAGACTTTCTGGTCTCCAGAAAAATCTCCGGACGCAGTTTGTCTGCCCTTTCTTTTTGCGGTGCTCTCACATCATCCCAGCTCGAGAACTTAGACCCGATATCGGCAGCCACTTTTTTAGACTGCTCATCGCTCAATTTTCTCGGCTGTTGCTCTTTTTCGACAATAAATTCAAACCTTCGGCTATCTCCTTACAACCGGTTTAAAATATTCTACCATATAACTTACCGCGTCAAATATATGCCCGAGATAAAGCTTGTTTTCGTCCTGCTCTATCTGGGCAGATGTCGGCAAATCAATGATTGACGTTCCTCTCTTATACTTCAAGTTTTTCATGTTATAAATAAGCTTCTCACATCTCGGATGAACCAACACTTTTCTCTCCCCGCTATCAGAAAACACCGAGGAGTTGAATGAGTTAACCCGATGTTGTATCGGGGGGTTAAAACGCCTTAAATTAAGGTTACACCTGTACCCCGCCTTAACCAAAGCATTAACAATAATAGCATAATCAGAATATCGGCTTTGCGTTTTACGATATTTTCCGGAGGCATCTCCGCAAATCTGCACCACACCCTTAACCAAATCCGGCGGATACCTGTTCATAAACTCTTCAACCACATCCTGCGTAATACAGTTGTTTATGACAATTTCGTCAAAAACAAAGAACTTTTCTCCATCAAAGTGGCTTAACGTCGACATACTGGGGTTGACGTTGAAATCCAAACTCCAATAGATGTCCAAATCATCACAATAGCGAATATCTGAATTGATATTGTCTTGCGACCAGTATTTCACCACCTTGGCAATGTTCATGCCGTGCGGCTTGTTAAGATAATCCCGCTCATAATCTTCAGGCTTGTTTAGCTTTAGTTGCTCGGCTCGTTGAAGAAATTGTTCGGATAATAAACCCAAATGCTCAATTTCCGGATAATTCACTTCAACAAAATATGTCCCTTCCGGAGCCGACATATCGTCATAATCAACAAAGAAAGCCTTTTCAACCGGCAAGTCAACATCTATTCGGTTATAAATGGCGATAAGAACACTGCCTTTTTTTCTGATTGTCGGAATCAAAACTTCCCAAACAGACTTCGAAACAGTCTGAGCTTCATCAACCACAAAAAAATCAACGTTTGTCGCAATTCCCTTAAGGTTTTCAATCGCCGCCCGATTAACCTCCTTTAGCCCTTTGAAAAACATATAAGAACCGTTAACATGAGTTATCTTTTCTTTGTCATAAGAAAAGCCCCTGTTCTTAAACTCAGTTTCAATAAGTTCCTCAAGCTCAGCTTTAACAGAGTTATCAATTGTACTTTGCGTTTCTCTGAAGAAACATGTCCGTTTGCATTTTTCCACGGAAGCTTTCAAAATACCCCGTAATGCGTGCCCCGTTTTCATTGAACCGCGTCCGCCCGTCAAAATAATATAAAAATACTTAGAATTATTAAGCTCGAGAAGCGGACGATATTTCTTATAAAACTTCATCCGTCCTCCTTAAACTTGGTTGCAGAATCCGGAGTTGAACCGAAAATACCGGCAAAGGGAGCCGGCGTGATACCGTTTCACTATTCTGCGATAAAAAATCACTCCACAATTTCAATTTTGATTGGTGATAGATCCAATCCGCCTATTTCTTTTTTCTCAACATATAAACCGGCCAACTTTCCTTTAAGCTCTTCAGCTTTCAAAGCCGATGTAAAATCCGGGTCTTCAACCTCAATGCTTCCGCCGTCATTACCTTTTCCGAATAAAACTTTTTTGCTGGACAGAGCCCTTTCCTGAATCTCTTTAAGCTTGTTAAAGCTCTCCAAAGCCGTGTAAGCAAGCTCCTTTTCAAGCTTTTTTTCAATTTTTGCTTTAAGCTCTTTTATTCT